>JAOTUO010000282.1 GCA_029863845.1 Myxococcales bacterium | reverse complement strand
CCTCTCCCCGCTGCAGCGCGCCCTCGACGTCCGGAATCGGCAGCCACGGATGCAGCCCGCTCACCGCGGCGTAGAACTCCTGCCGCAGCTTCGCCAGCGCGGACATGACGAAGGCCGCCTGCTCGGGCGCGACCCGGCGTCCGAAGAGGAGGTCGGGGTGCCGGTTCCCCAGGTACTCGAAGAAGTCGGCCAGCGGCTCGACGACCAGGCGCAGGCCCCGGTCGCTCAGTTCGTGGTAGAGGCCGGCGTTCGCAAAGTCGTTGCCCTTGGTCAGCACGTCCCCGGAGACGTAGACCGGCCGTAGGGAATCGCGGCGCGGCGAATGCGCCTCCATCTCGGCGAAGCGGCGAGCTGCCCGCTCCGTCAGGGCGCGCAGGGCCTTCGACCTTCGCTCCAGCTCGGGCCCCGTGCCCTCCCCGGCCGGAACCGGAGCTTCGAGGATTCGCAGCGCCTCCTCGGCGCCGGCGTGGTAGATCTCGTCGGCTTCGCCCGGATGGGACTGGACCGGGAGATGGTAGACGTAGCACTGGCGCAGGATGTCGATCGTGCTGAGGCCCGTCCACAGGAGCATCACCATCGACGGCTCGGATCCGAGCTTCAAGCCCGTCACGTCCACGCGATCGTCCAGCCCCATCTTCTCCAGGGAGATCCGGTCCTTGACGTCCCACACGCCCGCGCGGCACATCCGCCCCGTGAGCTGCATGAGGCAGGTCCTCTTCTCGGGCGGATTCTTCTCGAGGTATTCGCGGAAGGCGCCCCAGATCAGCTGGTAGGACATGCACTCCTTCCCCGAGCAGTCCGGCTTTCCGCAGCGGGCCGTGCTCTCGGAGAGCGGCGGCGCCGCCACGGCGTCGTAACCGAAGGCCCGGTACACCGCCGCGAAGATCGGCCCCAGGTAGTCGGACGCGCTCAGCAACACGTAGCGGACGTCCGGATCGAGCCTGCCGGTCCCGCTCTGCACCGGGTCGACGTACGACAGCACCTTGTCATTCGCGGGCAGCGAGCCGGCGCCGTCCCCGGCGATGAACTGCCGCACCGACTGCAGGAAGGCCTGGATGCGCGTGACGAAGCCCGCGGCGCCGCCGTGCCCGTCGCTCTCCAGGATGGTGTGCGGATAGCCCTGCATCAGCGCCTGGAAGATCTGCTCGGTGAACGAGCTGGGTCCGCAGCCGAAGGATCCCAGCAGCAGCGGAAAGACGTCGTGCAGCTCCCGCGCGCAGGCCGCCGCCCGCAGGGCCCGGTTGTCGTCTCCCCAGTAGGCCTTCTGGATCGGCGGTGTGTCGGGGCCGATGGGGAAGCAGTCCGCGGGGATGGCCATGGCGCCGTTCTGCCGCAGCAGCAGCGGAATGTTGGCGTTGATGGCGCGATCGCAGATCACGTGCAGGTGACCGATCAGGAGCACGATCGGCACCCCGTGCTCCCGGGCGTAGGCGAGCGACTCCCGCCCGATGCACTCGAGGCCGGCTTCGTACTCCCGTTGCGCGGCAGCGGCCGCCTCGACGGCCGGGCCGATCGCGGCGGGTTCCACGCCGAAGGCGTCGGCGACGGCCGCCATGCTCGCTTTCAGCAGGGGGCTTTCGAACCCGTCGGAGAACGACAGGCGCGGTCGTACCACGCGGACGTTCCGGCCGCGCGACGCGAGCGACTGCTCGATCATCTCGGGCATCGCCTGCCCCGTAACGCAGGTCTGCCCGCCGGTTCCCTTCGAGTCCGCGATGTCGAAGATCTTCGGGAAGAAGAGCAGGTCGCTGTCGGTGTCGCACACCGCGTGGGCGATCTTCACGGGGCCGCAGGAATCGAAGCTGTTGCACAGCTGCTCGCCGGCCGCGAGCGACGCCGCGTCCGACTCGAGCAGGCGGACCGAGAATCCGAGCTCGGCGGCGACGGTCGCGAGCCACGGGATGTGTCCGCTCAGGGCGCCCACCTGCGGGATGGCAACGACCGGCGCGCCGGGCCGCTTCCGGACGAAGCTCGCGATGAGCGCGCTCCTCTGCTCGAAGGGATTGGGCGCCTCCTTCTCGAGCTTGGGCTGGCTCTTCGTCGAGAGCTCGAACTTCGGGCAGGCGCCGCCGGAGACGGCCGTCTGCTCGCGCCCGTCCACCCGGATCGTCGTGCGCTCGATCGGGCAGAGCGTCTGGCACTTCGAATCCCGGCAGCGGAACTCCGAGCGTCCGGTGATTTCGGCCGTGAGCACGGCCTCCAGATCGAGAGCCGGCGCCGACGCCGCGACCTCCGTCCCGATCTGCTCGGCGGCGCACAGTCCGATGCCCCACGCGCCCATGGCGCCGGGGTTCGGCGGCACGACGATCTCGCGTCCGGTCACCGCGGCCAGCGTCCACGCCAGGGACGGATTCGAAGAGGGCTTGCCCTGGAAGAAGATCCGCTCCCCGAGCGTGCGCTGGCCCATGACGCGGTTCAGGTAGTTCCGGATCACCGAGTACTGGAAGCCGGCGAAGACGTCGGCGAGCTCGAAACCCTCCTTGAGGGCGCGCGACGCCGCGTCCGCGACGTAGACGGTGCACATCGTCCCCAGGTCGGGCGGCCGCTGGGCGCCCGCCGCCAGCCGGATGAACTCCTGGATGTCGGTGACGTCGTAGAAGACGGCCTGCTCCTCGAGGAAGGACCCGGTCCCGGCGCTGCACGCCTTGTTCATGTCGCTCTCGACGATGCGGCCCTTCTGGATGCGGATGTACTTGGCGTCCTGCCCGCCGATCTCGATGACCGAGAGGTCGGCCCCCCGGTCCCGATCGCAGCGGATCGCGGCCGTCGCGTGGGCGACGATCTCGTTGAGCACGACGAGGTTCCCGCTTTCGGGGAAGACGGCTCGCAGCAGCGTGGCAACGGCCTCCCGCCCCGAGCCCGTGATGCCGATCGCCCGGATGTCCGGCCGCGTCCGCTCGAGAATCGCCTGGACGAGGCGCCGCGCCGCGTCCACGGGATTGCCGCGCGTCTCGTCGTAGACGTCCAGAACCGGATCGCCCGTCTCCAGGGAAGTCAGGACCGCCTTCGCGCCGGTCGAGCCCAGGTCGAGGCCGAGAACCGTGGGCCGGCTGGCCGCACTCGCCGCGACCGGAGGCTCGGGCAGCATCGTCACCCGCTCCCGCCAGCGGCTGGCGGGCTCGAGGGCGGAGAAGCGGTTCACGGTGGGCCGGATGAGCTCACCCGGATCCCCGGGCAGCGGGCCCGGCGGAGCGCTGCGAACCTGGAGGGCGGCGATGGCCGCCGCTCCAATGGCCTCGAAGCAGCTGGAGTTCGGAGGGGTCAGGACCTCCTGGCCCAGCAGTTCTTCGAAGGATTGTCGGAACGATCGGATCCGGGCGGGCCCCCCGGTCAGGAAGACGGAGCCCTCGACCCGGTTGCGGGCCAGCAGCGCCCGCGCGTTGCGGGCCACCGACTCGAAGTAGCCCCGGAAGAGCTCGCCCGTCGGCTTGCCCTGGTTCGCGAAGTGGGTCATCTCGGTCTTGGCGAAGACGGAGCAGCGGGCGGTGATCGGGATGCTCTCCGCGGCGGCGAGCGCCATTTCGTCGGCCTTCTCGATGCTGAGGCCGAAGCGCCCGGCGATCTTCCGGATGTTCTCCCCCGTACCCGACGAGCACTTGTCGTTCTCGAGGTACTGGTACAGGTAGGCGGAACCGTTCCCGTTGTGCGGACGGCCCTCCGGTCCCAGGGGCCTGCGACTCAGGACGCCGTAGCCGCGGGCGCCGATGCTCACGAGGTTCAACGGACCTTCGATGTCCGACTCGCGCTCGAGGGCCGCCTCCTGGCAGGAGTCCTCCGGCACGATCAGGACCGGGGGGGTCAGCTCGTCCGCGTAGATTCCCGTCGCCCCCAGCGCCGCGCAGGAAGCCACGTCGTGCTCGAGGTACCACTGCCGGAAGAGCTCGAGGGGATTGCCCTCGTGAAGCTCGTAGCGGGTGTCTTCGACGACGATCGCGCCGTCGTCCCCTGCGCGGGCGAGCACGAAGCTGACCGAGGCCTTCCCCAGATCACAGCCGGCGACTCGTCGGGTCATCGCTCCCTCCTGCTTCCAGCGTGGGCGCCGAAGCTCCGACACGATTTCAGGATGTCGTCCGAGAGGACGGGGTCGTCGACGGCGCGAGCCAGCAGCAGACCGCCGACGCACAGGGCCAGCGTGCCCACGGCGCGCTCGTGGGTCGCGGCGGCCTCGTCGTCGCCCAGCTCGGCCTCGATGCGTGCGATGACGTCGCGCAGCCCGTCCGCGTAGGCGCGGCGTACGCCAGCCGGAGCCCGGGCCACGTCCGCACTCGTGGCAGGCAGCGGACAGCTCGCGCCCGGTGCGTCCCGATGCGCGCGGCTCAGATAGCGGAACAGCAGACGCCGCCACCGCTCCGGACCGGGCAGCTCGTCGAGGCCCTCCAGCCACTGCTCGCTCGCCGTCGCCATGGCGGCGGCGACGGCTTCGGCCGCCAGGTCGGCCTTCGAGCCGAAGTGGCTGTAGAAGCCGCCGTGCGTCAGGCCGGCCTCCTCCATGATTCGCTGGACGCCCGCCCCCGCCAGCCCCGCCTCGCGGAAGCGACGGGCGGCCACGTCGACGATGCGCCGGTGCGTCTGCTGCTTCTGCTCGATTCGCTTCACGTCCTGTCCCCCGCGGCCCCGCCTCGTGGCTCACGCCACCGCGCGCGCCGGCTCGCATGCTGACCGACATCCGAAAACGGTGGTATGACACCCGTCATACGGAACGCCGAAGCCCTCCGCCGGCTGGCCGGGCCGCAAAGGACCTCCGGCGTCGGCTGGGGCGCCCTGGGACACATGACGCGGCAGCTCCCTGAGGGATCGACGGCGCAACGCCGCAAGTGCCCGGGGCGCTTCCGCATCTTCGCCGAGCCAACCGGGGCGGCGGCGCTGGCGCAGTTATTGCTGTCTTCCATCACCCATTCGCAAGATCGGGGGTGACGCCGGCGGTCTCGTCCCGTCCGCCGCACGGCCGCCGCACGGCCGCCGCTAGACTCGGCCCGCGCTCGGCCGAAAGGAACGTCATGACCGCTTCCACGTCGCCGCTTCGCCGCTTCGTCCGGTTCCTGGGAAAGGTGCAGTTCACGCTGGTGTTGCTGCTGGGCGGGGCGGTCATCATGACCGTCGGCACCGTCGTGGAATCCCTGGAGAGCCGAGAGGTCGCCTGGTCGACGATCTACGGAACGCCCTGGTTCGACGCCTTCCTCTTCCTCATCGGCGTGAACCTGGTCGTGGCCGTCGCGAATCGGATCCCGATCCGCAGGCACCAGTGGCCGTTCGTCCTCACCCACTTCGCGATCGTCACCCTGCTCGCGGGCGCGTGGATCTCCACCACCTTCGGCTACGAGGGGCGCCTGGTGATCTTCGAGGGCAGCGAGGAGAGCCGTCTGCTCCTCGATACGTCGGAGATCCGCGCCCGCTGGCAGCCCGGTGGGAAGACCGCGGCTCCAGGGCCGCTCGCACACGAGGCGCTCGAAACGGCCTTTCCCATCGCGGCGAACCGGCGTCTGACCGGGCGCGTGCTCCAGGAGGAGGGCGAGGGACGGCCGGAAATCCGGATCGCCGCGTACATCGAGGACGGCGTGGCCGCGCTCGAGCTCGCCGAGGCCGGGCCGACGCACGCCCCGGGCGTCGAGTTCGTGGTCAGCCGCGGC
>JAOTUO010000281.1 GCA_029863845.1 Myxococcales bacterium | reverse complement strand
TCCGCCGCGCGCTAGAGGCTCTCGGGCACCCCGTGGTGGCTCTGCTCCGCGTGCGAATGGGACCGCTGCGTCTGGGGCGCCTCGCGTCCGGCGCCGCGCGGCCCCTCAGCGCGGGCGAGCGAAGGAGCCTCCAGTCACTGCGGACGCAGCCACCATCCTCACGCCGAGCAGCCACCGCTTCGGGACGGCGCGTTCAGCCATGCGCATGGGATGCGGACAACCGCGCGAAGCCAGCGGGGAATCGCCGTTCGAGAGCTCGAAGTGACTTTCGGATTCGGCTCGAAGTTATTGAATTTTCTATGCTTTCTATTCTATTATGCGAGCGCGGAAGGGGTCCCGGGCGGGTGATCATGCTGTGCTGTCGAGTCTCTTGCCGCTTCTCGACACTGCTTGGATTCCTCCTTGCGGGGGCCTGCGTCGCCGCCGCGTCGGGCGGCGCCGCGGGCTCGGCGCGTGCGGGTCTCATCGGAATCTGCCCCGACGGAAGCATGTTCATCGTGCAGCGCGCCCAGGCGATCCCCTGCCGCGAGGCCAAGCTCGTCGAGCCCGACGAGGTGCCGCCGCTGCGCTCCCAGTTCCTCCCGCGACCCTACGCCTGGGAGGTGCACAAGCAGCGCAACGATCCCAACAATCCGTACAACCTGATCGATGCGGCGCGGCAGGCGAGTACCCTCCGCGCAACGGAATCGGCGGAGCCGGTGCCGCGCGCGACGGAGGCGGCCCCCCAGCCCTCACCACCGCAAACGGCTCCCGCGCCGCGCCCGCTGCCGGCGGTCGCGGCTGCGCCTCCGATACCCGTGCAGCTCGACCTCGCCCTCAGCGAACAGGAGCTTCGCGACCTCGTCCTGATCGTCGATCTGGCGCAGCAACGAGCGCCCGCGACAATCGCCGCAGAAGGCGGCGCGGGTCCGGTGTTGCGGCTGGCGCGTTCCGCTGCGTTCGAATCGCGGCTGCGAGACGCGTCCGCCCACGCGGGCCGCGCCGTGGAGGGCCCGGTCGTGCTGTTCATGGCAACGGCTTCGCAGCCGCGGCCCTTTCATCCGAATCTCACCTTCGTCCAGGGACACCGCGCGTTCCACCCGGACCCCGACGACCCGAACCAGCTGGGGGTGATCCGGGGCCGGCTCGGAACGATCGCGCCCGACGAGCCGCTCCTCGGCTACGCCGTGCTCCCCGAGCACCTGGACCTCTCGAATCCCGTCGACATCTACTGGGACGACCGGCGGTTCACCGCGAAGCTGACCCCGTAGTCCGGTCCGGGCGGTTGCGGCCCGGGCGGGTCACCGGGGATAGGTGACGTAGACCTGCGTGTAGAGCAGGGATCCGTCGGCCGCCCGGGAGATGCCGACGCCGGTCGCGTTGAAGGACGGCGCCAACAGGTTGCCGCGATGGACGGGCGACGCGAGCCAGCTCCGCAGGATCTCGCTGTTGGGATCGGGCCGGTTGGTCGTTCCGACGTTCTCGGCCGCCAGCGTGAAGCCGGACGACGCGCCGCTCTGGATGCGATCCAGCGGGTCGACACCCTCCGGGCTTTCGTGGGCGAGATATTGGCGGCGCGCCATGTCCTCGCTGTGGGCGCGGGCGACGCGATCGAGGTCGGGGCGCCGTTCCAGGGGAATCCGGTGATGGCGTGCGCGCGCGGCGTTCACCGCCTGCCAGAGGCTCGCTTCGAGCTCCCCGAAGGGCTCAGCTTGCGCCCGCGCGATCTCGACGCTGCCCGGCCAGAGCCAGAGCGCCAGCCAGAAGCCGAGCAGGAATCCGAACGCCTGAGCCGGGTTTCGCGGCATGCCTAGCGGGTCACCGGTCCGGAATCCGGGCCGGGGCTCCGGAGCGCCGACGGATCCAGCAGCTCGCGCCGGGTCAGCCGGCCCGACTCGTAGTGTGAGACCAGATCGACTACGCCATCGCCGTTGGCGTCCTCTTCCCGGCGGACCACCCGCTCCTTCTCGTCGTAGTAGAGCGTGGCTTCGGGCCGGCCGTCGCCATCGCCGTCCAGCTCTTCGCGTTCGAGCCGTCCGTCGCGGTAGTACCCGATCCGGTCGCGGAAGCCGTCCCCGGTGGTGTCGCGCTCGTGCCGGGTGATGCGTCCCCCCGTGTAGAAGCTCCAGGTGTCGACCGTGCCGTCGCGGTCGGCGTCGCCACGGCGGCGGGCGAGCTTCCCGTCGCGGTAGTCGGTCCAGGAGTCGAGCGAGCCGTCCCGGTCCGTGTCCTCCTCCACGCGACGGACCCGATGCGTGTCGCGGTCGTAGAGGAGGGTGCGGTCCGGTTGCCCGTCGCTGTCCTCGTCGAAGACTTCGCGAACGATCTCGCCCTGCTCCCGGTAGATCCACTGGTCGACGCGCCCGTCACCATCGCGGTCGACGATGCCGTGGGCGACCGGCCCGCCGCCCGCGCCGGCCGGCGCCGGGCCGGAGGCCTCGGGCCGCGCCGCGCGCGGCGCCGGAGGGGGGGAGGGCGCCGACGGCGTTCGCTGGAGGGACGCCAGCTCGTCGGCGATCGAGAGCGCGCCGCTCGGCGGAGCGGATGCAGCGTGCAGCTCGGGCTCGGAAGTCGCTGCGATCCCCGCGGCGGCGCGCTCGCGATCGAGCTGCTGTTCGAGCTGGCGCTCGAGGCTCCGGAGTCGGGTGCTCTCGTAGTCGGGCAGCGGTTCCTTGCGGACGGGGCGCGGCGCCGCCGTCGTCGCGCGCGGCACCTCCGGACCGGGCTCGGGCTCAGTCTGCTGCGACTCCACGGCGCGGCGGAAGGGAGCGGCGATCACGGCGAAGGGGAGGGCGACGTACTTGGCCCAGAACGGCTCCTCGCGATACTGCGCGTGGATCTGCTCGTCGCGCTGGGCCCCGCCGATCATCGAAACCGAGCTGCTCCCCGAGGCGGCTCCGGTGGTGGTCCCCGGCCCCGGCTGCGGCGAGCCGCCCGGCTGCGCCGGGCCGCCGACGGCCGGCGTCGCGCCTCCGGGAGTCGCAGCGCCGGGCAGCGGGGGCGCCTGACCCGGATAGAGAATCGTCGCTCCCACGCCGGTATTCACGATCGGTGTGCGATCGACGTCGCGCTGCCCGCGTCCGAAGGCCAAGCAGCCCGGCAGACTCGCGGTGACAGCGACCAGTGTCGCGAGGAGCAGGAGCACGGAGATCGACGGGGAGCGCGGCATCGGGGTTCCTCGACGTGGTGGTCCAGCCGGAGTCGATGCAAGAAGCGTGCGAGGGTCGCCGTGCAATCCGGTTTCTCGCGGCGCGGTCTGGGCTTGGCGATACCGGCTGCGGGCGGTCTGCCGCCGCTCGGGGGCGCGCAGCGTGGGTACTTCGCGCCCCAGATCCGGTAAGAGACCGGCTCCTCAGGAGTCCGGAGGGATGTGGGGGGCCTCGAGCTCCTCGGCCGGTGCCTCCCGGCCCAGGCGCCCGATCACGACGGTCCCAGCGAGGCCCAGCAGGACGAGGGCGAGCGCGGAGCCGACCTGTCCCGCGCTCGGCGCGAAGCGGGTCACGGGCCAGCTTTCCGGCTCGAACTGCGTCGCGTTCTCCCAGGTCACCATTCGGCCGTGCAGGATCTCACCGGGCTGCGGTGGACGCGGCTCCTGGAAGGGCCACAGCCCGATCACCGCACCGAGCAGCAGGCCGAGCAGCGCCCCGAGGGTGGGCTTCTCGTACCGCGCCAGCAGCCAGCGCAGCAGGTTGCTCACCCCCACGACTCCGGCCACCACGCCGAGTCCCAGCGGAATCACCACCCCCATCGCATCCAGGATCAGCGTCGCGTCGGGCGCGAAACCGGCTCCCGCCTCGCCGAGGAGACCCCGCTTCAGCCGGTCGATCGCGCCGAGAATCGGCTCGTACTGGCGGAGGAGCAGGAGCAGGTAGCCCCCGCTCACGCCCGGAAGGATCATCGCGGCCGAAGCGGCGAGGCCCGACAGGAAGATGAGGACCGCGTTCGGCGAGTCGCCGCTTGCGCCGCCAGTGCCCGCGAAGATCATCACCAGCATGACGGCGAAGGCGCCGAGCGCACCGGCGCCCAGGCCGAGCGACGCCGGCCGTGCCATCCGCCACACGAGAGGGATGCCGCCCAGGGTGAGTCCGATGAAGAGGCTGTACATCGCCCAGCGGTGGTTCTCTACCAGTAACTTGACGTTTCCGGCCAGGAGCAGGATGGCCACGGCCGCCGTGCCGGCGATCGTGCCCAGCAGCACGAGGGAGCGCGGGCGGAAGCGCAGGGTCGTGACCTCGGCGATCGCCGTGATGAAGGCCGGGTAGACGCCGGCGGCCAGCAGCATCGTCCCGCCGCTGATGCCCGGCACCAGGTTGGCGAGTCCCATCAGCGTCCCGCCGATCGCGCCGCGCACCGCGATCACGTCCGCCCCGCGAGTCTCCAGGAGGTCGTCGCCCGCTCGGGTCTCGGTCTCCGGCAATCGCCGCTCCCCTCGCTGCGGGAGGCTCGCGGGTTCCCGCCCCCGGAGGTGCGGGCGCTGCGTCCGCGCAGGACGCGGTACTGTAGCAGGCGGGGCCGGGGCGCCGTCCGCCGGCGGCGCGCGGAGACCGACCCTCGAGAGGCTCTCGTGTGTGGACGCTTCACACTGACCTCCTCACCGGAGCGCCTGGCGCAGCGCTTCGGCCTCGACGCGGTCCAACCCCTCGCGCCGCGCTTCAACATCGCGCCGACGCAGGAGGTGGCCACCATCCGCGTGCGGGCCGAAGCCGGCGGGAGGGTGCTCGAGATGCGCCGCTGGGGCCTGGTTCCGGCGTGGGCGCGGGACCCGCGCGTCGGCAACCGCATGATCAACGCGCGGTCGGAGACTGTCGCCGAGCGGCCCGCCTTTCGCACCGCGTTTCGGCTGCGCCGCTGTCTCGTGCCGGCCGACGGCTTCTACGAGTGGGCGGGCGGGCCGGGGCCGCGGCAGCCCTACCACATCGGGCTGGCCGACGGGTCGCCGTTTGCGATCGCGGGTCTGTGGGAGTGCTGGTCGGGCCCGGGCGATGCGGTAATCGCGTCGTGCACCCTGCTCACGACCCGTGCCAACGAACGCGTCTCGGCCGTGCACCATCGCATGCCCGTGGTCCTCGAGCCCGAGGACTACGCGCGCTGGCTCGATCCGACCGTCCGCGAGCCGGACCGGCTGAGCGACCTGCTCCGTCCGCTTCCCCCGGAGCGCGTTGTGCTCCACCCCGTCAGCCGACACGTGAACGACCCCCGGCACGACGACCCGAGCTGCGTGGCTCCGTTCGCGGCGCCGGCGTCGGCCTAGGCGCGGCGCTCCGCGCGGCGGGGTGAGGGCGTCGTGAATCGGGAGCGATCGCTGCGGGCCTCGGCGTCGGAGCCCGACGGCCGCGGGCGGTCCGGGTGGCGACGCCGGCTGCGGATGGTGCTGCTGTCGCTCGTCGCGCTGCTCTACGTCTTCTCGATTCCGTGGTATCGGGCGTCCGGCGAGGCGCCGTCGCTGATCTGGGGCCTGCCCGACTGGGTGTTGGTGGCGCTGGCCTGCTACGTGACGGTGGCGCTGCTGAACGCCGTCGCCTGGCTCGTCGCCGAGGTCCCCGAGCGGGACGACACCGACGACGGAGACGCGGCTCGATGAGCTTCGGCACGTTCGGTGTCGCGGCGCTGTGTGTCTACCTCGGCAGCCTCGTCGTCGTCGCCGTGGTCGCACGACGCTCGCGAC
>JAOTUO010000023.1 GCA_029863845.1 Myxococcales bacterium | reverse complement strand
CGTCTGGCCCAGATCATTCCACTGGGCGAGCGCCACCTTCGGGAAGCCGTGAAGGAATACACACAGCATTACCATTGTGAGCGCAATCACCAGGGTCTCGACAACGAGCTGATTGAGAAGCCCGGCGACGAGCCCAAAATGGACGGTGCCGTCGAGTGTCAAGAAAGGCTGGGAGGTGTCCTCAAATACTACGATCGGAAGGCGGCCGTAGCGGTGGGCTGAGTATTGGCACACTACGGGATAGCGACCTCGCGTACGCTGGCGCGCGGGAGGCCACTGCGATGGACAGCACACCGGAACCGCGACGCCCTAGGCCATGGCCCCTTCCCGCGCCTACTCGTCCCGCCAGCTCGGGCGGAAATCGGCGCTGAGCGTCGCGACCAGGCTGCGCACCAGGCGCGACTCGGCACCGTCCGGGTCGGTTGCTCCGATCCGCGGCAGGGAGCCGTGGGCCAGGTTCACGTGGGCCACGCTCTGCTTGCCGCGCGCCGCATTGGTCCAGATGGTGGCGCCGTTGCGAGTCTGGAGCAGGCGGGCGGAGAGCACGCCCTCGATGTCGGCGCTGGCCCGCATCGACTCGACCAGCGAGTTCACGGAGAAGCTGGGCTTCGGACTCCTGGTGGTGAGCTCACCCACCAGCACCGCGTCCACCCCGTATTTCTCGCCGAGCGCCCGGATCGCCTCCGGGTCGAGCTCCTGGTGGTCGAGGGCGGCCAGCACGCGCGACCGCTCGCCCAGCTCGAGGATCGGCACCCCCGGCTGCGCCGCCTGCACCATCGCCATGAACTGCCGCGTGGCGAGCGTCGAGAGCTCTCCCGACCCGTTCGAGGAGAACGCCACCATTCCGAGCGTGCCGTAGCGCGCAAGATCGATCCGCGGCGGCACCTGGACCTGCTTCGACGCACAGGCGGCGGCCAGCAGCGCGGCGGCGGTGAGGAAGAGAATGGCGTTTCGGTGCATCGGGAGAGCCCCTCGTGGTGTTCTCGAGTGCTATCGGCTGTTGCGAGGCCCCTCTTGATGCTCGCCGGCGGCCCGGGGGGTCAGGCTGCCCCGGTCCGATCCAGTCCGATGCTCGCTCGGCAGCGCGCGAATGGCGCCGTCCGCCCCCCCATCCAGAGCAGTCCGCCGAGCAGCAGCAGCAGCCCGAGTGCGGCGAGCGAGACGGGCGCGAGCGACGGCAGCGACGGTACTGCGGCGATGCGGAAGACCTCGCCCCCGAGCGTCGTGATGTAGACGTTCCCGGCGGCGTCCTCGCCGAAGGAGGAGATGTTGGTGAGGATCCCCGCATCCGGCATGAACTCGGGCGTCCCGGTGTGGTCGATGAAGTCCAGGAAGTTCGTGCCGTCGAAGGCCGACGGGTCCGAGCCGTCCCAGACGAGCGACCAGATGCGGCTGTTCACGAAGTCCGCGAAGAGGTAGCGCCCGCGCAACGAAATCGCGGGGCCGCGGTAGACGTAGCCGCCGGTCACCGAGTTGCCCTGGAGTGGACCGCCCCCGTGCTCGTAGTCGTAGATCGGGTCGATGGCGCCGGGTGGCGGCGGCCCGCCGACGCCGCCGCTGGGCGTCGCGATCGTGCCCTCGCGCAGCCGCCAGCCGTAGTTCTCGCCGCCGGCGCTCCCGGTCGGCTGCACGTCAATTTCTTCGCGGTTGTTCTGGCCCACGTCGGCGAAATAGAAGTCGCCGGTCTCCCGATCGAAGCTCGCGCGCCAGGTGTTGCGCAGCCCGTACACCCAGATCTCGTCGTCTCCCGTGACGCCCACGAAGGGGTTGCCGGCGGGAATCGCGTAATTGCGGGTCGGGTCGGCCGGGAAGTCGTCGCCGTCGACGTCGAGGCGCAGGATCTTGCCGAGCAGGTTGTCGGTGATGTCCTGCGCGTTCCCGATGCCCGGCGTGTGGCCGGCGCCGTTGTCGTCCCCGCCCCCGCCGTCGCCCGACGAGACGTAGAGGTAGCCGTCAGGACCGAAGCCGAGCCAGCCGCCGTTGTGGTTGGCCTGCGGCTGCGCGATCGAGAGAACCGCCGTCGCGCTCGCCGGGTCGGCGACGTTCGGGTCTCCGGCCGAGACCGCGTAGCGCTCGACGCGGAGCGTGCCATCGGCGTGCGTGTAGGCCACGAAGAAGTAGCCGTTGCTCGCGTAGTCCGGATGGAAGGCGAGACCGAGCAGGCCCTGCTCGTTTCCCGTCGAGACCGGGGAGATCGAGAGGAAGGGCGTCCCGAGCAGCGTGTCGGTGGCGAGGGCGACGATCCGGATGCGGCCCGTCGACCCGTTCCGCTGCTCGACGACGAAGATGCGCTCGGTGTCGCTCGCCGGCGCGGTGACGTAGAGCGGCCGCGAGAGACCCGTTGCGACTCGCTCGACCGCCACGTCCGTGGCGGCCGCCGCTCCGGCGCAAGCGCACCCGAAGCCGAGGGCCAGGACGAGACGCAGCCGGCGCGCGGGTCGTTTCATGCCGTGTAGCTCACTCCCTTGCAGGTTAGCCGCGAGCCGTTGGCCGGCGAGTGACGGCCATCACGGCCCGCCCGTCCCCGATCCCTAGCCTTTCTGCATCCCGGCTTTTTCTGGGGGGAGGTGGACATGCGACGCTCGACACTCGTCTTCGGCGTGGCTCTGCTGGCCTGCGCGTGCAGCGACGCGCCCGGGCTGCCGCCGCCGGTACCGCCGCCCCCGCCGCCGGTACCGACGCCCCCGCCCCCGTCGAACGGGTTCGACTGCGCGGCGGCGGCATCCGTCTCCGGAGTGGTCGAGGTCGCGGATCCCGTCGCCGACCGCTGGATCGTCGTGATGGCGGAGACCGACGACCTCGAGACGGCGGCGTCCCGCGCCGGCGCGGTCACCGCGCTCGCCGCCCGCTACGGAGCACGCGACGTGCGGATGTTCGGCGTCTCCCTGGCGGGCTTCAGCTGCGGGGCCACGGCCGCGGAGATGGCGGAGCTTGCCGAGGATCCGCGGGTCGCCTTCGTGCAGCAGGACGGGCGCAAGGGCATCCCGACGCCTCGCGAGGCGGAGCAGACCGACGCGACCTGGGGCCTCGATCGCAGCGACCAGCGCGACCTGCCCCTCGACGGCGTCTACGAGCCGGGCGCCACCGGCGCAGGCGTCCACGCCTACGTGATCGACACGGGGCTCGACGTCAATCACCCGGACTTCACGGGCCGCGTCGGCGAGGGCTTCGCCTCGCGCGGGGGCAGCGTCGCCGACGACGATGGCCACGGCACCCACGTGGCCGGGACCGTCGGGGGGACGGAGTTCGGCATCGCGAAGCAGGTCGTGATCCATCCGGTGAAGGTCCTCACCAACGGCAGCGGGTCCGACTCCGACGTGATCCGCGGAATCGACTTCGTCACCCGCCACGCGCGCGAGAACGGCTGGCCGGCGGTCGCCAACATGAGCCTCGGGGGCGGCGTCTCGCCGGCCCTCGACCGCGCGCTCTGCACCTCGATCGCCGGCGGGGTCGCCTACGCGGTGGCTGCTGGCAACGACGATGCCGACGCGTGTAACTTCTCCCCGGCCCGCGTGGTGCAGGCCCTCGGCGCGGGCGCGACCAACCGCAGCGACGGCCGCGCCATCTTCTCCAACAAGGGCGCCTGCGTCGACGTCTTCGCACCGGGACGAGACATCGTCTCCGCGCGCAACGGAGGAGGAAGCACGACCTTGTCGGGCACGTCCATGGCCTCGCCCCACGTGGCCGGCGTCGCGGCGCTCTGCCGCGAGCGCAACCCGGGCGCCGATCCCGCCGCGGTCCGCCGCTGCGTCCTCGAGGCGGCCAGCGCCGGTCGGCTCGCCGGCATCGGTGCGGGCTCGCCGAACCGGCTCCTCTACGCCAGGGAGCCGAGCGGCCCGTAGTGCGCGAGCGGCTGGCCGCGCTCCTGCTCGCGGCGCTCGCCCTCGGCGGAGCCCGGTGCGGCGCCGGCGAGGAGCCCGCCGCGGAGCCGGGTCTCGCGGTGCGGCTCGCGCTGCACGACGCGCGCGGCAACGAGGCGCGCACTTTTGCCGCCGGCGCCCCGATCCACCTGCGCATCGAGCTCGAGAACGAGAGCGCGACGAGCGCTTCGGTCCACTTCTCCTCGGGGCGCACTTACGACGCCGTGATCCTCGCGGAGGGCGGCGACCCCGTCTGGCACTGGTCGGACGGGCGTTACTTCACGCAGGCCTTCACGGAGATCGAGCTCGGGCCCGGCGAGGTCCGCCGCTTCGGGCTCGTCTGCGAGCTGGAGCCGGAGGGCCGCCCGGTCCTGCCCCCAGGGCGCTACCGGGCCGTCGCCGTGATCCCCGGGGTCGGATCGGAGCTGCACTCGCCGCCCGTGTCACTCCAGATCCGCTAGGCGCGCTGCCCGGAGCGCCCGGCGGCACGATCGTGTGACCCCGCTCCCGAAGGGGCGCGGCCGCGGCGAGATCGCCGACCGGAGCCCTCGCGACCCGCTTCGCGATCGGGTACCGGTGATGGATGGAGGGACCGCCAACGACCCCCGACCTCCAGCGCGTGTCGCTCGTGCTCGCGGGCGGAGGCGCCCGCGGCGCCTACGAGGCGGGTGTCCTCGCCTACCTGTTCGAGAGCATCTACCCGCGGCTGCGCGACGCGTTCGAGTTCGACGTGCTGAGCGGCACGTCCGTGGGGGCGATCCACGCGGCCTACGTGGCGGCGACGGCGAGCCTCGACGCGGCCTCGCGCACCCGGCCCCTCCTCGACACCTGGGGCGAGATGCGCGTGCACGACGTCCTCGACGTCTCGTTCGGCGACCTGTTCGGCGTGCCGATGCGCGCACTCGGGATGCGCGGGCTCGCGCGGCGCATTCGCGGCCCGTCGGCGACCGAAGTCCTGGGGGGCCTCGTCGACATCGGGCCCCTCGAGCGCATCGTCGACCGGCGCATCCCGTGGCGCCAGCTGCGGGGGAATCTGCGCAGCGGCCGCCCCGGCGTCCTCTGCGTCTCGTGCACCGAGATCCGCTCGGGGCGCGTCACGGTCTTCATGAACGGACCGCTCGCGAACCCGGCTCCCTGGTCGCACGACCCGAATGCGCAGGCGGTGACCGGGCGCATCTCGGCGCGTCACGTGCGCGCGTCGGCCGCGATCCCCTTCCTGTTTCCCGCGGTTCGCATCGGGAACCGATTCTACGTGGATGGCGGGCTGCGCATGAACACCCCGCTCTCGCCCGCGCTGCGACTGCGATCGAATCGCGTGCTGGTGGTGGCGCTCAAGCACGAACGGCCCCCGAGCGACGAGGCGCCGGTCTATTCCGAGGAGGTGATCACCCAGCCCGCGTTCCTCCTGGGGAAGGTGCTCGACGCGCTGATGCTGGACCAGCTCGAGTACGAGCTGGCGCGCATCGGGCTCGTCAACGCCTGGATCGATCGGGGCACGCAGTCCTTTGGAGACGCCTTTCTCGAGAAGGTCAACGCCGCGGTCCGAGAGCAGCGCGGCGTCGGCTACCGGAAGGTCGTCACGGTCACGATCCGTCCCAGCGCCGACCTCGGCCGGATCGCCGCCGACTGCTACCGCCGCGAGGGCGGTGCGCGGGCGCTCGGGCTGCTGCCGACGCTGATGGCGCGCTTCGCCCTGCGCGGGGTCCCGCACGACGAGGCGGACCTCCTCTCGTACCTCTTCTTCGACCGCTGCTTCACGCGCAAGCTGATCGAGCTCGGGCGCGAAGACGCACGGCGTCAGGAGGACGAGATCCTGGAGGCGCTCGGAGCTTGAGCGGCGGGCGCGTCGAGCGCCCGATCCAGATCACGGGCAGCACCGGCAGCAGGGTCGCCGCGGGAGACAGGTTCGAGAGCCCATCGAAGCCGAGGGCCGACGCCTGCGAGCTCGACGCGCGGCTAGGAGCGGGCCGCCCCGGCGTCACTCCTCACGCGAGCCAGGGCGAAGATCGCGAAGCTCGTCATGGCGATCTCGATCGCGGTGGCGATCGCCATCTCGGCCGAGAAGCCGTCGACGAGCAGGCCCAGGAGGCGCGAGAGGCCGACGGCGCCCACCGCGCACGCGAAGGCCACGAGGCCCGCCGCGTAACGCGACGGATCGCGCAGGCACCACCCCAGCAGGGCGGCCATCCCCAGCTGGAAGCCCGCATAGGTGGCGCGCAGGTCCGTGAGGCCGGCCGGCGTCGCGTGGTCGATCCCGGCGAATCGCGTCACGGGGCCGGGTGCAACGAGGTAGGCGGCGCCGAAGACCACCGACGCGACCAGGCCGATCCATAGATAGATGCGTGCGATCTTCAATAGATCCCCGGGATGATGCGCCAGCGCACCTTCGCGGTGTAGCGGCTCCAGTCGGCGCCGTACTTCTTCGCGCAGTGCTTGCCGTCGCGCCACTCGCGGTGGATGAGCAGGATGGCGAAGTAGAAGGGATAGAAGTAGGGGAGCAGGCGCCCGAACCCGCAGGTGAGCGACCACGACAGACCCATCAGCCAGTCGCCCAGGTAGTTGCTGTGCCGGGAGATGCCCCACCAGCCGGAGGTGAGCAGCAGGTTGCCGTGCTGCGTCTGGATGAACTCCGGCTTCTCGCCCCAGATCGGCTCCATCGGGTCGCTCGAGAAGCGATGCTTCTGGAGGTTGGACGATCGGAAGATGGTGAAGCCCAGCAGGTTCAGGAGCAGGACGCCGCCGGCGCCCCACCACGGCAGCGGCTCGGGATGGGCGACCAGGTAGAGCGGCTGGAGCGAGTACGCGAAGGGGATCCAGACGAGGCAGCCCCAGCCCAGCATGAAGCCGAAGTTCTCGTGCTTGATGTCCCAGGTGGTGAGGATGGCGTCCTCGAAACAGAAGTAGTCGGCCACGTAGAGGATCTGGAAGAAGCAGACGAGGATCATCGCGTTGCTCACGCTGCCGTGCAGCTCGAGCTGCTTGGCGGCGAGCGAGACGTCGACGAGGACCCACAGGATCATGCTCGGCCGCGACTCACAGAAGAACTTCAGGTCGAAGCGTCCGATTCGCGGGTTGCGGCACGCGCCCACCGTGTAGGCCTCGAGGAGGTTGAGACGACGCTCCGCTGCGTTGGCCTGCCGGCGCCCGAATGCCACCAGCCACACGCAGCCGAGCAGGACGACGAGGTTCGTCGTGGTGACGAGCGCGCCGAATTCATCGAAGAGCAGCCCGGCGGGGACCCCCCCGAGCCCCACGACGGCCAGCGCGAGCCCGATCGTGAGCGCCAGCGCGAGCAGCCCGTTGAGGCGGTAGTCGAGCCGGCGGCCGTCGGGCAGGGGCGCGCCTTCGACCGTGCGCCCGGGGAGCCAAACGGCCAGGAGGGCCTGGAAGGCGACCCACAGGACGTAGAAGCCCACCGAAGCGACGCTCGGTGGCTGGATGTGCGACCAGAAGGCGACGTCGGGCCACGCCAGCGCAGCGTCGTAGTGGACGAACGAGATGGCGAAGTACCACGTGAGGAGGGGCAGGCCGACGATCATCCCCACGAAGCTGATGTTGAAGAGCGCTCGCTTTCGCGGGCTCATGCCCGAGATGTCCAAGACCGATCTCCCGTCTTCAGACGGCCCGCGGAGCGTCGGGCACGACCCTGCCCAGCATGATCCGCTGCATCTGGTGATAGTCGGCGACGGCGGGCGAAGCATCCATCGCGAAGGGATAGGCGGCGCCGATCGAGCGCGCCGCCACCAGCCCCGAGAGGAAGGAGAGGTCGCGGCCCCCTTCGGGCGTCGTGAACGACCCGCAGTAGTGGATGCCGCCCCGGCCCTGTAGCCAGCGCATCAGCAGCATGTTCGCGAGGTTTCCCAGGGAGAGCGTGTGGGTGGGGTTCGGCAGCTCGACCTGCGCCTCGATCTTGCCGATCGCCTTCCTCGAGTTGAAGGTCACGAGCATCGGCCGGCCGAGGTCCTTCAGCGCCGGATTCTGCGCGGAGAGAACGAAGGTGCACTCCAGTCGGCCCTCTTCGTCGACCTCCGTGTAGGTGTTGTAGTTGGAGAGGATGCGTTCGCGGTCGGGCTCGGGGAAGATGCTCGTGTCCGAGTGCACCACGAAGCGGGCGAAGGTCGGGTCGACGTCGTCGACGTAGCGCACGCGCCCGAGCACGGTGCGCTCGAGCCAGCTCGGCTGCTCGAGAGCGGCGAGAATCGAGGGGGCCTGACAGGCGAAGACGATCCGATCGGCGGTGAAGGCCCTCCCCGCGGCGTCCTCGATCTCGAATCCCGGCCCCTTCCGGCGCACGGCCGTGATCTCGCAGCTCGTGTGGACTCCTTCGCGGAAGCGCTCGGTCATGCGCTCGAAGACGTGACGCGGCGAGTCGGCCCAGGTTTGCAGCCGGGAGGGGCGTTCCAGCGCGACTACGCTCTCGAGGAGCGGCGCGACGACGGCCGGCATGCCCTTCATGGACGTCGTGATCAGGGAGGCACAGTGGATGGGGACGAAGATCTCGTCCCAGAAGCGCGCCGAGATGCCGAAGCAACGAGTGAGCGCGTAGAGGGGCACCAGGTTCAACGGATTCCAGTAGGAGAAGTGGTAGAGGGAGTCGTGGCGCTCCTTCGGCAGGAAGAAGTCGTTGATCCGGCCGGTCACCCGGATCAGGCGATCCCACCGGCGGAAGTCCGCGGCCCGCCTCCGGTGGAGCTCGGTCCGGCCGTCCTGGCAGAAGACGCCGTGTGGGTGCTTGACGAAGTAGGCGATGGGCAGACTCGTCGTCGCGAGCCCGAGCTCGGAGAGCAGCCGCAGGTAGTTGTGGTAGTACTTCTGCGGCCAGGCGATCACCAGCAGCGGAGACTCGGCCTCGCCCGCGTCCACCGACCAGCGGAACGTCCTGGCGTTGCCGCCGAGCGCGGGGGCCCGCTCGAAGATCTCCACCGCGTAGCCCGAGCGATGCAGCGACCACGCGGCGGCGACGCCGGCGATGCCACCGCCGACGACCGCCACACCCGCTCCGGGTCGAGCGTTCGCCACGGCCGCTCCTCGTCCGGCTGAAGGGAGGGCCACGCTAGGCGACGCGCGCCGCCGCGGCCACACCCGGGCGCGGAGGGTTCTAGTCGCGCGCTGCGGGTGCCAACGAGAGCACGTGTCCCTGGTCGGGACGCGCGCGCCCCTCGAGGATCTCGCGATACGCGCGCTCCAGGGCCTCGGGTCCCGCGCCGCGCACCACGTGGAGCCAGTCGCGGCTCGCGTTGCGGAAGCCGGCCCAGGCGCCGGCGATGCGCTGCTGGAACTCGCCCGGTCCCCACTGCTGGCTCCGCTTCTGGGCCTGGGCCGGCGCGAAGAAGAAGGTGGGCTCCGGGCCGGGCAGGTCCGGGCTGCGCGGCTTCGCGTTCCAATGCGTAGCCCCCACGATGCAGCTGTGCCGGAGCTGCTCGCCGAAGTGGCCGTGGATGCCCTCGATGACGGCGCCGTCGCCGGAGTGGTCCACGAAGACTGCGGGCTCGGCGGCCGGGAGCGGCGCGTAGTTGCCGTAGGGCAGCACCTCGTCGTAGTACCCGAGTCCCGCAACGAACGCCCGGTTGCGCTGCGACGTGAGCCCGACGACCTTGCCGGCCCTCCGCTGGGACAGCTGATGGGCGAGGGCGATGGCCGTCTTGCTCGACGCGCTCGCGATCACGAACGTCTCGGCGCCGAAGTCCCCCTGGTCGGCGAGGAAGTCGTCGACGAGGAACGAGGTCAGGAAGAGCCCGCGCAGGAGCAGGGTCTCGTCCTCATAGCCCGCGTCGTAGAGCGTGTCCGTCGCAACGCCGGTGTACAGGCGATAGACGGGCGCCGTCTCGGCCCGGTGCGCCGCCGCGTCCGAGAAGCCCTGCGGGTTCACGCCGACGGCCTGGATCACGAGGTGCCTCGCCATCGGAAAGAAGCCGAAGACGCGCTCCCCGCTCGCGACGTCGGGATGGTTCGACTCCGCGACATCCCCGAAGCCCATGGCCGGAATGCGCCCCCAGCCCTGCTCGGTGGGGAAGAAGGCCCAGTAGTGGAGCATGTCGCCCACCTGGGCGTAGGAGATGTTGTTCGACGTGAGGGCGAAGCGGTCCACCCGGAGGCGGACCTCCCCGGGCGCGAGCTTCTCGCGAGGCGGCGCGGAAACGAAGCGCGTCTCGCGCCAGTCGTCGCGGCGGACCTCGAAATGCGTGGGAGCCGGGGCGTGGGCCTTCGTGATGCTTCCTCCTTGCGAGCGCGCCGACGTCAGAGGATCACCTCGAAGCCCTCGAATCGGGGATGGCCGAGGTAGGTTCCCTGGGGCGCCTTCGCCTGGGCATGGGCCTTTCGAAAGTGCTCCGACTCGGTCCACGCTTCGAAGGCCTCGCGCGAATCCCAGACCGAGTGTGAGACGAAGAGCGTCCCTTCGTCGTCCCAGGGACCTCGCAGCAGGTGGAACTCGCGAAACCCCGCGACCGCGTCGAGGTAGGATTCCCGCTTCCGCCACAGATCCTCGAAGGTCTGCTCCCTGCCCGAAGCCACCCGGAATCGGTTCATTGCGATGAACACGGCTCTCCTCCTGTGCACGCCCGGCGACGCGCGCGGCCTCGATCGGCCACGCGCGCTCGGTAGAGTGATAGCACGTCGAGCTGGGCGGCTTGCCGACGCGCGCACTTCCTCGGCCGCCCGACGCGGTATGCTCCTGCCCGCAACCGCCGCGAAGGAGACGCCGTGCCCCGACCGTTCCGCTTCGGTGTCCAGCTGCAGCAGCCGACCCCGGACGGCTGGATCGAGGAGGTCCGCCGCATCGAGGCGCTGGGCTACTCGACCATCTTCTGGCCGGACCACTTCACCACCCAGTGGGATCCCACCACGGCGCTCGGCGCCGTGGCCGCGGTGACCCAGAGCGTGAACGTCGGCACCCTCGTCTACGACGTCGACTATCGCCATCCGGTGATCCACGCCAAGGCGGCGGCCACGCTTCAGCTGTTGTCGGGCGGCCGGCACGAGTTCGGACTCGGGGCGGGCTGGATGCGCACGGACTACGAGCAGGCGGGCCTCCCCTACGATCGGCCGGGCGTCCGCATCGAGCGGCTCGACGAGGCGCTCCAGATCGTCCGCTCGATGTGGACCCGGGAGAGCACCAGCTTCGAGGGCCGGCACTACCGGGTCCGCGAGATCGCCCAGGCGGCGCTGCTCCCGCCGGACGGGTGCCCGAAGATCCTCATCGGCGGGGGCGGACCGCGGATCCTGCGCCTGGCCGGACGACACGCCGACATCGTGGGCATCAACGCGACCATGGTCGAGGGTCGCGTGACTCCCGAGACAGCCGCGGACCTCGCCCTGGAGCGCGTGCTCCAGAAGGTGGGCTGGGTGCGCGAAGGCGCCGAGCGCGCCGGCCGCGACCCCGACGCGATCGAGCTCAACGCCCTCGTGTTCGTGGTCGCGATCACCGACGATCCGAGCGGCATCCGCGGCCTGCTCGCGCAGAGCACGGGCATGACGGCGGAGCAGGTGGCCGGCTGCCCGATCTTCTTGACCGGCTCGGGCGCGGAGATCCGGGACCGTCTCCGCAAGCAGCGCGAGACGACCGGGATCAGCTACGTGGTGATCCAGGGTGGCGATGCGGAGCGCGTGGAGCGATTCGCCGAGGAGATCGTCGCACCCCTGTCCGGCTGAGCTGCCGACTGAGCCGGTATGCTGGGCGGCCCGGAGGTGGATTCCGCGCATGCAGTGCCCCGTGTGCCAGATGGACCAGATCATCGTCGAGTACGACGGGGTCGAGCTGGACCTCTGTCTCGACGGCCACGGCATCTGGTTCGATGCGGACGAGCTGCGGCAGCTGTTCGAGAGCGCCGGTGCGCCGGCGATGCTCCAGGATCTGGAGCGGCGGTTGGTCGTTCTGCCGCGTGGAGAGCATGGTCCCAAGCGGCGCTGCCCGCGGTGCCGGGGCAAGATGCGTCACGTGGCGGCCCCGGGGCGCCCCGCGGACGTGATTCTGGACCGCTGCCGGCGCGGCCACGGCATCTGGTTCGACAAGGGCGAGCTCGAGGAGATCCTCGCCCTGGAGTTGGGGGAGGAGGACGCCGCGCTGGCCCGCGTGCGCGCCTTCCTCGGATCGTTCGTCACGTCCGGGCCGACGCCGTCCACCCACGAGGGACAGGACGGCTAGCAAGAGGAGGAAGACAGCATGTGGGTCCTGATCGTCCTCGGTGTCGTCGTCGCCGCCGTCCTGTACTTCGTCGGCATCTACAACGGCCTGATCCGCGCGCGCAATCAGGCGAAGAACGGCTGGTCGCAGATCGACGTCCAGCTCAAGCGTCGGCACGACCTGATCCCGAACCTGGTCGAGACGGCCAAGGGCTACATGAAGCACGAGCAGCAGACCCTCGAGAAGGTCGTCCAGGCCCGCACGGCCGCGATCGGCGCCAAGGGGCCGGCGGAGGCGGGCAAGGCCGAGGGGCTCCTGGGCGCCGCGCTGTCCGGGTTCTTCGCCCTCTCCGAGCGCTATCCGGATCTGAAGGCCAACCAGAACTTCCTGTCCCTCCAGGAAGAGCTGGCCTCCACGGAGAATCGCATCGGATTCGCGCGCCAGGCCTACAACGACGCCGCCACGACCTACAACAACAAGCGCGAGGTGTTCCCCGCCAGCCTCATCAGCGGCAGCTTCGAGCAGGCTGAGCTCTTCGAGATCGAGGCGCCCGGCGAGCGCTCCGTTCCCAAGGTCGAGTTCTAGCCGCCCGGAGTCCGACGCGCCGTGTGGGAGCAGATCCGTTCCAATCGCCGGCGCAGCGCCTTCGTCGTGACCGCGATGGGGGTGCTGCTCGTCGCCGCCGGGATGGCGCTGGGCGCCTACGTCAATCCGACCTTCACCGGGATGGTGGTCGGCGGCATCGCCGCCTTGGTGTTGTGGCTCGTGCAGTGGGGCGTCGCCGTCGGCAGCGGGGACGACATCATGCTCCGGATGACCGGCGCCCGTCAGATCCGCCACGAGGACCATCCCATCCTGGTGAACGTCGTCGAGGAGATGGCGATCGCGGCCCAGCTGCCCCAAGCCCCGCGCGTCTTCATCGTGGACGACCCTTCGCCGAACGCGTTCGCGGTCGGGCGCGACCCCCAGAAGACCACCGTGGCCGTCACGACCGGCCTGCTGCGCATCCTCGACCGGGATGAGCTGCAGGGCGTGATCGCCCACGAGATCGGTCACATCAAGAACCGCGACGTCTCGCTGATCACGCTGGCCGGCGTGATGGTCGGCAGCATCGTCATCCTGGCGGAGCTGGGGCTGCGCGCCCTGTGGTATTCCGGCGGCGGGCTCCGTCGCTCGCGCACCTCCAGCAACAGAGACGGCGGGCAGGCGATCATCCTGCTCGTGGCGATCCTGCTGCTGATCCTCGCCCCGATCCTGGCGCAGTTGATCTACTTCGCCCTGTCGAGGCGGCGCGAGTTCCTCGCCGACGCCTCGAGCGCGTTCTTCACGCGCTACCCCGAAGGCCTGGCTTCGGCCCTCGAGAAGCTCTCCAGCACGCACACACCTCTCACGGACACGAGCCGCGTGACAGCGCCCATGTACATCGTGCGACCCCTGCGCAAGGGCCAGAAGATGAGCGCCACGTCCGCGTTCGCGACACACCCACCGATCGCCGATCGCGTCCGGATCCTGCGCAGCATGGCGGGGGGCGCGGGGTTCGGGGACTACGACCGCGCCTTCGGCAAGATCCGGGGGCGGCGCATCGTCGGGGAGCACAGCATCGCCGAGGCCGCCAGCGTGCCGCTGCGCCAGCCGGCGGCCGCGGAGCAAGGTGGGCCGCGGGAGCGGGCCCGCGAGGCGTCGGACGCCTTCCTGACGGCGTCGGGGTACGGCGTCCGCACATGCGCGGACTGCGGCGCGAAGGTCAAGGCGCCGCCCTCTCTCGCCGATCGCCTCGACGCCTGCCCGCGCTGCGACGGCGACCTGGGGCCCTGGACGGAATAGCCGGGCCAGGGGGCGGCGCGCGTCCTCAGTAGGGCCAGGTCCAGTCGCGGATCTGCGGCATGTCGATGCCGTGCTCGTAGGCGTAGTGGCGGCACTCGATCTGCATGTCGCGCAGCTTCTCCTTCACGTGAGCGCCGGCCACCTGAAGGCTGGGCACCCGATTGATGACGTCGATGGCCAGGCTGAAGCGGTCGATCTCGTTGTCGATGGCCAGATCCATCGGCGTGTTGATGTTGCCTTTCTCCTTGTAGCCGCGCACGTGCAGGTGGGCGTGGTTGGTGCGCCGATACGCGAGGCGGTGGATCAGCCACGGGTAGCCGTGGAAGTTGAAGATGATGGGCTTGTCTCTCGTGAAGAGGCTGTCGAAGTCGCGGTCCGAGAGTCCGTGGGGGTGCTCGCTCTCCGGCTGCATGCGGAAGAGATCCACCACGTTGATGAACCGGACCTTCAGCTCCGGGAAGTGCTCCCGCAGGAGCGCGGTGGCTGCCAGCGCTTCTTGCGTCGGAATGTCGCCGCAGCCGACCATGACCACGTCGGGCTCCACGCCCTGGTCGTTGCTCGCCCAGCCCCAGATGCCGATGCCCTTGGTGCAGTGCTTCACCGCGGCGTCCATGTCGAGGTACTGCATGTGCCTCTGCTTGTCGGCCACGATGACGTTGATGTCGTTGTGGCTGCGCAGGCAGTGGTCGGCCACCGAAAGCAGCGTGTTCACGTCCGGGGGGAGGTAGATGCGCGTCACCTCGGGGTTCTTGTTCACCACGACGTCGAGGAAGCCGGGGTCCTGGTGGGTGAAGCCGTTGTGGTCCTGCCGCCAGACGGTGGAGGTGATGAGGAGGTTGATGGAGGCAATGGGCGCCCGCCACGGGATGTGGTCGCTGATGGCCAGCCACTTGGCGTGCTGGTTGTACATCGAGTCGATGACGTGGACGAAGGCCTCGTACGTCGAGAAGAAGCCGTGCCGGCCGGTCAGCACATAGCCTTCGTACCAGCCCTCGAGCGTGTGCTCCGAGAGCATTTCCATCACGCGCCCGTCCGGCGCCAGCTCGCCACCGTCCGCATCCTCGGGCAGATAGTCGGCCAGCCACAGCTTCTTGCTGACCTCGTAGATGGCGTCGAGCTTGTTCGAGGTGTTCTCGTCCGGTCCGAAGACGCGGAAGTTGTCCATGTTGTCGCGCATGATGTCGCGTAGGAAGCGGCCCAGGGGAGGCGTGTTCTCGGTCTGAAGCTGCGCCGGCTTCGGGACGTCTGCGGCGTAGTCGCGGAAGTCGGGCATGCGCAGATCCCGGCGCAGCAGGCCGCCGTTGGCGTGGAGGCTGGCGCTCATGCGCTGGAAGCCCTTCGGCGCCAGTTCCCGCAGCTCCGGGATCAGACGTCCCTCGTCGTCGAAAAGCTCGTGCGGCCGGTAGCTCTCCAGCCAGGCCTCGAGCTGCGCGAGGTGCTCCGGGCTCTCGTGGATGCCCGCCAGCGGCACCTGGTGGGCACGCCAGAAGCCTTCCACCTTCTTGCCGTCCACCCGCTGCGGCCCGGTCCAACCCTTGGGCGTGCGCAGCACGATCATCGGCCAGCGGCCCCGGCTGGCGACGCCGCTGGCGCGGGCCTCCTGCTGGATCGCGCGGATCTCCGCGAGGCAGCGATCCAGCGTCGCGGCCATCCGCTGGTGCATCGGCTTCGGCTCGTCGCCCTCGACGAAGTGCGGCGTCCAGCCGTAGCCCCGGAAGAGCTGCTCCAGCTCCTCGTGCGAGATGCGCGCGAGGATCGTCGGGTTGTTGATCTTGTAGCCGTTCAGATGAAGGATCGGCAGCACGGCGCCGTCGCGAATCGGGTTCAGGAACTTGTTCGAGTGCCAGGCGGTCGCGAGCGGCCCGGTCTCCGACTCGCCGTCGCCCACCGCCACCGCCACGAGCAGGTCGGGGTTGTCGAAGGCGGCGCCGAAAGCGTGGGACAGGCTGTAGCCGAGCTCTCCTCCCTCGTGGATCGAGCCCGGCGTCTCCGGCGTGCAGTGGCTGCCGATACCGCCGGGGAACGAGAACTGCTTGAAGAAGACCCGCATGCCCTCTTCGTCTTCGCTCTTCTCGGGGTAGATCTCGGAGTAGGTGCCCTCGAGATACGTGGGCGACAGCACACCCGGCGCGCCGTGCCCCGGGCCGGCCAGGAAGATGGCGTTCACGGCTTGCGTGTTGATCAGCCGGTTCAGGTGCACGTACATGAAGGAGAGGCCGGGGCTCGCTCCCCAGTGGCCCAGCAGACGGCTCTTGACGTGCCGCGCCTGGAGCGGCTCGCGCAGCAGCGGGTTGTCCTCCAGGTAGATCATGCCCGCCGACAGGTAGTTGCAGGCGCGCCAGTAACGATCGATCTTGTCGGCCATCTCCGGCGCGAGCGGCTTCTCTGAGAGGGAGGAATGGGGGGTGGCGGCGGTCATCACGAGCTCCTCCTCTGTGATGGGCGCTTGCTCTCTTCAGGATGGCCTTCACCGGGCGAAATTCAAGTGCCGCAGAGCGTGGGCTGAGCGGCGCGTGGTCTTCGACATCGAGCTAGGGTCCATTACACCGTCGGACCGCTTCTGGAACCGTCGCAAGCGCAATGCGAGAAACCTCGCAGGGGAGCCGTCGTGGGTCTCAATACTTTTCTTCACGTGCTGGCCGTCGGCCTCTGGGGTGGGTGCGTTGCGGTCGAGATGCTGCTGGAGAGCTCGGCGAGGTCCGACCCTGGGCTCAGGGCGCAGGTGGCCCGCTACCACGACGCGATCGATCGTTTCATCGAGATCCCGATCCTGATCGCGGTCCTCGCGACGGGCCTCCTGCTCCTCCACCTGGAGCTACTGCACGGCTGGTATCTGGTCCTGGTCGCCTCCGGCTCGACGGCCGTCCTCGTCAACTTCCTGTGCGTGATCCCCGTGGTGCGCCGCAAGCGAGCGGCGGATGCGGGAGACATGTCACAAGTCGATGCCGAGTCGCGCTGGATCCTCCGGGCGTTCTGGACCGGAGCCCCTGCGGCATCGATGGCGCTCTTCTCCGCCGCGGTCATTCGGGGATGGGTCTGACGCGGGGCCGAGGCCGCCCGCCCGACTCCCGGCGCGCGCCGGCCGCGCGCTACTTCCAGGCCTTCTTGTCCTGCACCCAGGCCTGGGCCTGCTCGCGGATGGTGGGGTTGGCGCCGCCTTTGGCGAGGGCCTCGGCCTGCTCGCGGGAGAGCCGCTCGTCGCGGATCAGGCGCGTCTGGACCGAGGCTTCCTTCAGCGCGATCACCTGTTCGATCAACGCGCCGGTGACACCCTGGTCGAGGCGGCGCGTGAGGTAGGTGCGACGGATCAACGCCTCGTGGCGCTTCATCAGCTTGGGATCGGAGTTGGCGATGCGCTCGAGCTGCTCCAGGGTGATGCGCGGGCACTGGATCAGGTCCGCCACGGCCGACGCTGCGAGCTTCTTGTCGGGGTCGGCGGCGGCCACGGCCAGGTAGGCATCGAGCGCTTCGTCGGAGATCGCGCCCGTCGCGTCGCGCCAGGCGGCCAGCGCCTGCGCGCGGTAGCGCGCGGTCTTCTTGGTGCCGCCGGCCAGGAGGCGCTCGTACTGCTCGGCCAGCAGCGCGCGACCCAGCAGCCCCGCGCGCAGCCAGTCCTCGGTGTAGCCGAGGGCCCCGAGGGCGGCGCGCTCGGCGTCGCTGGGCGCGATGGGGGTCGCCACGCGAGGAGGATAGCGACCTCGTGTACGCTGGCGCGCGGGAGGCCACTGCGATGGACGGCACAGCGAAAATCACTTGCGATTTCGGGACGTAGGAATATCGAGAACGCACAGGTTCATCGCACGCAGGATCTCAGGCGTCGAGGTGCGCCCTGAGAGCCGCGATGAAGGCCGGATTGGTTCCGCAACAGCCGCCGATGAAGCTCGCGCCGGCGTCGATGAGTTCGCCCAGGTGTGAGGCGAACTGCTCGGGCGTGGTGCGGTAGACTGCCTCTCCTCCCCTGAGCTCGGGCAGGCCGGCGTTGGCCTTGATCCAGATGGGCCGGTCGGTCGCAGCGGCGAGTCGCGAGCAGACCGGGATGTAGCCTTCGATGCCGTTTCCGCAGTTCGCGCCGATCACATCGGCGCCCGCCCTGGTGAAGACCTCTGCGGCCCGCTCCGGCGTGACGCCCATCATGGTGCGGTCCTTCTGCTTCCCGCTGTCGTAGACCATGCAGGCCACCACCGGCAGCCCGGTCGCGCGCGCCGCATCGATCGCAAATCCGGCCTCGTCGAGATCGGCCATGGTCTCGACCACGATCGCGTCCGCCCCGCCTGCTGCCAGAGCCCGGGCCTGCTGTTCGAAGGCCGTGCGCAGGGATGACTCGTCCACCTCCCCGCTGATCAGGAGCTTGCCGCTGGGTCCGATCGAGGCAAAGACCCGAGCGCGCGCAGCGGCCGCGCGCTTCGAGATCTCGACGCCCGCTCGGTTCACCTGCTCGAGCCTCGAGACATCCGGGTGGTCGGCCAGGGCGACGGCGTTCGCGCGAAAGGTGTTGGTGAGAATGATGTCACTCCCGGCGTCCACGTAGGCCCGGGCGACTTCCTCGACCCGATCGGCGTGCTCGAGGTTCCAGAGGTCGGGCACCTCGCCGGCCGCGAGTCCGCGGGCCTGGAGCTCGGTGCCCCACGCCCCGTCGAGCAGCGCGGGCCCCCCGGCGATCAGCTCGTCGATCAGCGCCACCGGTGCTCAGGCTCCCACGAGCGCCTGGGCGACGCGAACCGCCGCTGTCGCGTTGTCCGCATAGGCGTCGGCCTTGATCTCCTCCGCGTAGTCGGTGGAGAGCGGTGCGCCGCCCACCATGACCTTCACGCGATCGCGCAAGCCGGCCGCTTCCAGCGCCTCGACCGTCGACTTCATCGAGGGCATGGTCACGGTGAGTAGGGCCGAGAGGCCGACGAGCTTCGCGCTCTTCTCCTCGACGGCCGCCACGAATCTCTCGGGCGAGACGTCGGTTCCCAGGTCGACGACCTCGAAGCCCGCGCCCTCGAGCATGGCCGCTACGAGGTTCTTCCCGATGTCGTGAAGGTCGCCCTGGACGGTGCCGATCACGATGCAGCCCTTGTGCGAGGTGCCCTTTTGACTGAGCAGCGGTTTGATCCGCTCCAGCACCGACTTCATGGCCCGGGCGGAGAGCAGGAGCTCCGGGACGAAGTACTCCTCCTCCTCGAAGCGTCTCCCCACTTCGTCCATCGCGGGGATCATTGCGTCGTCGATGAGCGACTGCGGGTCGACGGATGCTTCGAGAGCCCGGCGCGCCACCTCCACCGCCGCATCCCTGTTTCCGGTGAGTACGGCGTCGAAGAGCTCTTCGATTCGCGTCATCGAGCTGCCTCCACGGGGTGAGGAGCGCGCCGCGGCTTCGCCTCGAGCGGCGGCTTCAAGTGTTGCCGTAGGCCCCGTACTTGTGGGTGGCGCGGAACATGGCGATGCAGTTCTCGGGATCGACGCCCGGGTGGAGGGAATTGGAGGAGCAGATGATGAGTCCGCCCCCTTCGCCTCCGTCTTCGATCGCCTTCCGGACCGCCGCGTCGACCTGCTCCGGCGTGCCGTGCGGTAGCAGCTCGGCACAGTCGATGTTCCCGAGCAGGCAGAGACGGTCGCCACAGTAGGCCTTGACGCGGTCGAGCGTCATGCCGGCCTGCGGCTCCAGCGGGTTGAGGCCGTCGTAGCCCGATTCCAGCAGGATGTCGAGCAGCTTCCAGAGGTTGCCATCGCTGTGGCGAACGACCTTCAGCCCCAGCTGGTGGGCGCGCTCGACCAGCCGCCGATTGTAGGGGTTCACGAACTCGCGGAAGTGCTTGGGTGAGATCAGGGTCGTCTTGGTGTCCGCGATGTCGTCCTCGACCACCAGCACATCGAGCCCCGCCTGCGCGAGCAGCTCCAGCATCTGGAGGTTGAAGACGGTCGTCATCTCGGCGATACGATGTACGAAGCCTGGATCCTCGTGCATCTCGATCATCAGGTTCGACATCCCCGCCAGCCGCCAGCTCAGCACGAAGGCGCCTCGCATCAGCCAGAAGAGCGCCTTCTCCCCCCGGAAGCGTTCGCGGGCCAGGTCGAGCAGCAGCAGGTGCTCGCGGCGCGGCTTTGGCGGGGTGTAACGATCGAGCGCCGCGACATCCTGGACCGGGTGGCCGCAGACGACCGGAATCCCGTGGGGGCTTCGCTTGTAGACCACCCCCCAGTCGTCCACGGCATGGGTGGCGTCGAGATCGCGGAGCTGGTTGATCTCGAAGGAGGTGAATCCGTCGACGCCAAACTCCTCATGGATGAGAAACAGGGCTTCGAGCAGCTTCAGCCTCTCGGGCTCCGTCATGTCGTGGAACTGCTTCGGGTCCGGGAGCCCGTCCATGACATGCCGCCCGATGCCGATGATCGACTCCTCGTTGATGCCGTGGATGTAGAGCGGGACCCGGTCCGGCTCGCGGATCTCGAGCGCCGTGAGAATCCGTTCCCTTCCGTTCATGGACCGATCCTCCGCCGTGGGCGGGTGCGAGCCAGACCCGGAGCATAGCGGTAGCCCGAAGCCTGGGTGCATGGCTCGAGACGAGCGCGGCCGCCCGCTTCTGGCCGAAGAGGGGACGGGGTCTCCCTCAGGTCCCGGCGTGGCGCTCGGCCAGGGCCTCGAGGGTCTCTGCGTGCTTCGCGCGGGTGATCGGGAACCGGAGGAGCAGTACGGCGCAAATACCGCTGGCGATCGCGGGCACGATGCAGAACATGATCCGGATCCCGTTGACGGCCTCGGGGCTCTGCTCCGCGACACCGCTCGTGTATCCGAAGAAGCCCAGTCCGATGCCCGAGAAGCCCATCGCCAGCGATCGAGACAGCTTGCGCAGCAGGCTCATCATGCCGAAGTAGGCGCCGTCCTTGCGGGTGTGGGTCCGCAGCTCGTCGTCGTCGATGATGTCCGGAACGATCGCCATCGCGACGACCATGCGCCCGCCCAGACCGAAGCCCGCCAGGTAGAGCATGGCGTACGCCCACCAGAGACCGATCGTGGGCACGAGCAGCATCCCCACCAACGCGCTCGCGGCCAGGAACGTGCACCAGGCGAAGGTCTGCGCCTTGTCGAAGTGCCTGGCGACGCGCATCCAGAGCGGGATCGAGAGCATCGCCATGGCCATGTAGCCGATCAGGATGAAGCGAGGGTGGGGACCTCCGAAGCCCCACCACTCCTCGATCGTGTACAGCGCCAGGGAGGCCGTCAGGCCGTCACCGATCTGCCCGATCACCAGAGCGTACGCGTACAGACGGAAGGGCGTGCTGCGGAGGGTGTCGCTGAAGTCGCCGAAGAGACTATCCCGCGGCGGCGTGTAGGGTCCGGCGCGCTCGCGCGTCCCGAGAAAGGTCACGATGCTCAGCATGCACACGCACACGCCGAGCCAGCGGGTGATCGTCCCGTGGGCCTCGCCGCGCGCCAGCCGAGCCGCTTCGGCCACGTCGACGCCCGTCAAGCCTTCCGCGGTCGCGGCTGCGATCGCGCCCTCGACGGCGCGCTCGAGGAGCACGAACATCAGGAATCCACCCACGAGCAGGCCGACGGCCATGAAGCCCTCGCGCCAGCCCATGACGGAGATCCGCTCGTGGTGGGTGCGCGTCAGCTCGCTCGCGAAGGCCGCGTGCGGGACCATCACCATCGTGGTCCCGGACCAGAACAGGATGTTCATCCCGAGGAGCCACAGGAAGAGCTGCGTCTCGGACCAGCCCGGATCGGCCGAGAACATCCCGATGAAGCTCAGCGACAGCGGAATCGCGCCCACCAGGAACCACGGTCGACGGCGACCCCAGCGGGTCCGGGTGTGATCGGAGACGTAGCCCATCACGGGATCGCTGACCGCGTCGAAGACCTTAGCGAGCAGCAGGGCGAGGCCCGCCAGCCCCGCGTCGAGCCCCGTGTAATCCGTGTAGTATTTGAGCAGGAAGACCGCGACGATGTACTCGAACCCTCCGACACCGAGATTGACCGCGGAGTAGAGGGCCTTGCGAGTCGACGTGAGGGCGGGCGCGGCGAGCGGATCCGCCGGGGCCTCGGCGGGTCGGGCGCGCTCCGGCATCGACCCACCCTAATACTCCGAGCGATCGGGCTGCAACGCGGCGGAGGCCCGGCGGAGCGGCTCGATCGGCTGGACGGCCGAGAAGCCGGGAGGCCCAGGGCATGACCGAGACCGAGCTGAAGGGGTCCATCGTCGAGCGGGTCGCCCGCTTCCGGGCGGATTCGCTAGCGGCCACGGGGACGTGGCCCGCCAAGCGGAACCTGGCGGCAGCGCTGCGCGAGCTTTTGGACTGCGTGTGCGCCACCGACGCTCCCGAAGACGAGCTGCTGAAGACGGCCGAGGAGGTCCGCACCACCGCGCGTCGGTTCGCCGGCCAGCCGCGCATGACCGAGCCGGCGGGCGTGGCGGAGATGGCGCTCTCGGGCATGGAGACCTTCCACGACCGCAGCCCGCTGGTGGGGCTTTCGAACCCGATCGCGCCGCCGCTCGATCTGGTGCCCGATCCGGACGCGCGGCTCGTGCGCGGCAGCGGAAGCTTCGGCAACGCCTACGAGGGCGCGCCCGGCTGCGTCCACGGCGGCTACCTGGCGGCCGCCTTCGACGAGCTGCTCGGTATGGCCTGCATCTTCTCCGGCGGCCCCGGCATGACGGGCGAGCTCGTCACGCGCTACCGGCGCCCCACGCCCACCCGCACCCGGCTCCGCTTCGAGGGACGTCTCGACCGCATCGATGGCCGCAAGCTCTACACCTCAGGCGAGATCTACGCTGGCGATCGCGTGACCGCCGAGGCGAGCGGCATCTTCATCTCGATCACGCGCGACAAGTTCGACGAGCTCAACGTCCGGCGCGCGGCGAGGGAAGAACCCGCATGAGCGCGGGGCGTCTCAGATGGAGCGGCCCGCCGCCTCCCAGTAGCGGCGACGCAGCTCGCGCTTGAGGAGCTTGCCCGTGGGGTTGTAGGGAAGCTCGTCGACGAAGTCGACCGAGCGCGGACGCTTGTAGTCGGCGAGACGCTGGCCGAGGAACTCCTGGAGCTCCTCGGCGGTGGCTCGCGCTCCCGGCTTGAGCTGGACCAGGGCCTTCACCTCCTCGCCCCACTCCTCGTTCGGGACCCCGATCACGGCGCAATCGTAGACGGCCGGGTGCCGATGCAGCTCGATCTCGATCTCGGCGGGGTAGATGTTGACGCCGCCGGAGATGATCATGTCCTTCTTGCGGTCGACGATGAAGTAGTACCCGTCCTCGTCGACGCGGGCCATGTCGCCGACGGTGAAGTAGCCGTCCCGAAGGCTCTCCTGCGTGGCCTTCTGGTTCTTGTGATAGCGGCTGATCAGGATCGGGTTCCGGACGTACAGCGTGCCGACCTCACCGACCGGGACCTCCTTCCCCTCGTCGTCGAGGAT
>JAOTUO010000280.1 GCA_029863845.1 Myxococcales bacterium | reverse complement strand
GGGCGGGGTTCGGCGCCCGACAACGCGAATTCGCGCGGGTGGACTCGCTGCGGCCTTCTCGTCGGCGACGACGTCGGCGAGGTCGACCCGCATCCAAGTGGGACCGGCGCTCGTTGCGCGCACCGTGCCGCTGAGGGTGAGCTCGACGGGCGCTGCGGGCCGACCCGCCGCCGCCGCCTCCAGCCGCACGCCGAGGGCGAGCGCACCCGCCGCCGCCGCCGCCAGCACGCCGAGCGCGGCGCGCCCGCGCGCGCCGCGGACGACCGTCGCTCCGAGGGCCACCGCCGTGGCTCCCGCGACGAGGGCGGCCTCGGGCGAGAGGCAGCCGCGATCCGCCAGGAGGATGCCCCCGGCCTGGGATGCGGCGAGGATCGGAAGGAGTTTGCGCAAGGCCGCCGCGGGACCGGAGCGCCCACAACGTAGGGGATGCCTTCGGCGCGCGCCGCTGCGCTGGATCTAGTGGAGCGTGGCGGCGCTCCCCCGGGTGGCGCGAGTCCGCATGCGGTGGACGTAGGCCGAGAGAATCCTCAGCCCTTCTTCGAGCTTTCGCAGCTCGTTGGCGAAGCCGTCCATCAGGTGCTCGATCTCTTGAACGTCGCCGGCCGGATCGAATTCGCGCTGGTGAACCCCGAAGGCGGCAGCCACACCGTCGAGCACCGCTCCGTACTCGGCCGACGAGAAGTCGGGGACGATTTCCGCCAGGCGATCGGCCACGGGCTGCGAGAACTCCGGCGCCACGCCCTTGCTCTCCAGATCCGCGCGAATCCGGCGGCGCCGACCCGCGCTCCGCGCCACGACTGCGGCGACCGCGCGTCCGGACCCCTTGTCCCGCATCGCGTGCCTCCGAGAGCGGCCGCGGGCTTCGCTGCCGCTCGTGACGGAGACTGAGCAAGATCGGTGCCACGCCCTGCGCTCCGGCAATTGGGCGCGCCAGACGCTCGAAATCAGGCGCGAAGCCCGCGCTGCGGCCGCCCCGGCTCCCATCGGACCCGACGCCGCCGGAAGGGGTCTTCACTGCCCCTTTTGGGGAACCTTCCGGAAAGCTCGGGAGCCCCACGCGCGGTCGCGCAGCGGGGCTAATCGCGCCACACCATCGGGACCCGGGCCTGGTCGGCCTCGGCTTCCAGCAGCCCCAGCTCCCGCTCGAGGTCGGCGAGCTTGGCGTCCAGGCGCCGGAGCTCGCGGCTGTGGTTCGAGGGCGTGCGCGCCTTCTCCGCGCCGACTTGCGCCATCCGCGCGTGCAGGTTGCGGTACTCCGAACTCCACTGGGCCTCGCTGCGGCCGCCGCGGATACCCCCGAACTCGGCCATGTGGTTGGGCTTCAGCGTCACGATGCCCCGCGCCGCATCGATGTTGTAGGTGAAGTGGTTGAAGTACGACAGGCCCAGCAGGCCGAATTGCAGGTTCGGGGTGATGCTGGCCGGAACGTTCTCGACGACCGCCCCGCCCAGCGCGACGGAACGCAGCATGACGACGGGATGCGTGACGACCCCGTTCGCCGTGGCGAAGCGCTTCGTACGCGTGTTCGGGCCCACCTTGAGCCCTAGCCGGTCTGCGACGGCCTGCGGGATGAGAACGTCGCTGGCGCCGGTGTCGATGAGGAAGGGCGCACTCGTGGTGTTGTTGAGCATGACCTGCACGAGCATCCCGGTCCCGGCCCGCGACACCGCAATGCGGTAGGTCTCGTCGGCGCCCGGCTCCATGCCGAGCGGGGTGCCGTTCGCTGCGTCCGGCGCCGCCGGCGTCGTGTAGGTCTGGACGCGCTGGATGGGGTCGCGCTTCGCCGTGTTCGCCCGCGCTTCGGCCAGTGCGCGGTGCCGCGGCGGAACCTGACCCAGATTCTGCGTGAAGTGCACGCGCCCCGCGGAATCCGTCCACTGGTAGATCTCCGCCCGGGCGAGTCCCGAGCCCAGGACGAGGAGCAGCAACGCGCGCCAAAACAGTCGCATGGCACCCTTTCGAGGCAAGAGATCGGCCGGTTGTGTCGCCAGCTTGACCGGCGCGGCCCCCGGTTGCCGCCGTCCTGCACATGCGCTGCCGGCCGGTGATCCGGTGTTGCGCCGCGCGGGCTCGGAGCGTCTCAGACGCCGTCGTCGGCCGGCTGCGCCAGCGCGTCGAAGAAGCGCCGGATCGTGGCGGCGTCGCGAGCGCTGACCCCCGGCACGGCCGCGAGATCCGCCGGGCTCGCGGCCCTCACCGCCCGCAGCGATCCCAGCTGCCGCAGCAGCGCGCGGCGCTTGCCGGGTCCGATCCCCGGCAGCTCTTCCAGGATCGACGTGAGTCCCACCCTGGAGCGGAGATCGCGCTGGAACTCGATGGCGAAGCGGTGCGACTCGTCGCGCACCCGCTGGAGCAGCAGCAGCGCGCGGGAGCTGGGCGCGAGCAGCACCGGATCCTTGACGCCGGGCACGAATACGCGCTCGGCCTTGAGGCCGCCCGAGCGCCGGACGCGCGGTGCCGGGCTCTCCGCGTCGCGCTCCTTCGCCAGAGAGATCGCGTCGGCCTCGAGGCCCGCGTCGCGCAGCGCCGCGCTGACCACCGCGAGCTGACCCTTGCCGCCATCGACCATCAGCAGGTCCGGAAGCGGCTCGCGCCCGACGCGGGCGAGGCGGCGCCCGAGCACCTCCCGCAGGCAGGCGTAGTCGTCGTCGGGAGGCGCCTCGCGGATGCGGTAGCGCCGGTACTCCGCCTTCACGGGCCGCCCGTCCTCGAAGACGACGCGGCTGGCCACGCTGAGACTCCCTTGGAAGGTCGACACGTCGTACCCCTCGATGCGACGCGGCAGCGCGCGCAGACGCAGCCGAACGCGCATCTCCTCGAGGGCGGCGTCGACGCTCTCGCGCGCCTCGAGCCGCCGCGCCAGAGCGAGGTCGGCGTTGGCGGCCGCCATCCCGACCAGCTCGTTGCGCGCGCCGCGGCGCGGCACGCGCAGCGCCACGCGACGGTCCGCCTGCTCGGCCAAGAAGGCGCCCAGCGCCCCGTCGTCGTCGATCGCGACCGAGGTGAGCACCTCGACCGGAAGCTCGCGGGCCCGCCCCAGCCCGTAGTACTGGCCCAGGAAAGAACCCATCACCTCCCCGTCGTCGATGCGCACGTCGGAGAAGCCGTAGCTCTGTGCGCTCACCACGCGACCGTCGCGCACGTGCAGCGCCTGCACCTCGATCTCGCCGCCGCGACGGGCCAGGCCGAACACGTCGCGGTCGACCGGCCGCTCCGCCACGATCTGCTGGCGCTCCACCGTGCGCTCGATCGCGGTGAGCCGGTCCCGGAGCTGGGCCGCCTCCTCGAAGCACTCCTCGCTCGCGGCCCGCCGCATGCGGTCCCGCAGCCGGTCGGCGAGCTCCGTCGAGCGGCCGCGCAGGAAGAGAGCCGTCCCGCGCACGAGCTCGGCGTAGGCCGCCTCGTCGACGAGCCCGCAGCACGGCCCCGCGCAGCGCTTCATCTCGTACTCGATGCAGGGCCGCCCCCGCCGCGCGTAGTCGCGAAACACGGCCTCCCGGCAGGAGCGGAGGGGAAAGATGCGCCGCAGGTTCGACACGGCGTTGTGCATCGACACGCTCGACGTGTAGGGCCCGAAGTACTGGGCGCCGTCCCGGCGAAAGCCCCTCACCTCGGTGAGTCGCGGCCAGGTCTCCTCCGGATCGAGGCGCAGCGCCAGGTACTGCTTGTCATCGCGCAGGCGCACGTTGAAGGGGGGCTTGTGTCGCTTGATGAGCTCGTTCTCGAGCAGCAACGCGTCCTTCACGCTCGGCGTGACGATGATGTCCACGTCGGCGGCGCGCTCGACGAGGCGCGGCACGCGAATCCGGCCGTCGCCTCCGCTCACGTAGGAGCGAACCCGCGCACGCAGGTTCTGGGCCTTGCCGATGTAGAGCACCCTTCCGGAGCGGCTCTTGAAGAGATACACCCCGGGCCCGGTCGGCAGGGCCTCGACGCGCTCGACGAGGGCCATCGTCACCCGATCCGCAGGCGCTCGGTCTCCAGCTCCCGGAGGCGGTCGCGCAGCGCCGCGGCGCGCTCGAAGTCCAGCTCAGCGGCCGCCGCGCGCATCTCGCGGGTCAGGCTCTCGATGAGCGCCGGCAGCTCGTGGGCCGGAATCGAGGGGTCCGCCGCCTCGCTCCGCGTCGGCACCGTGACGTAGTCCCGCTCCCAGATCGAATCGCGAAGGCTCGAGATGCGCTTGACGATCGTCTTCGGCGTGATGCCGTGCTCGTCGTTGTAGCGCTGCTGCAGCTCGCGGCGGCGGTTCGTCTCGGCCAGCGTCTCGCGAATCGATTTGGTCTCGCGATCGGCATACAGGAGGACCGCGCCGTTCACGTTTCGGGCCGCGCGTCCGATGGTCTGGATCAGCGACCGGGTCGAGCGCAGGAAGCCCTCCTTGTCGGCGTCGAGAATCGCCACCAGCGAGACCTCCGGGATGTCCAGGCCCTCACGCAGGAGGTTGATGCCCACGAGCACGTCGAAGGCGCCCTCGCGCAGCTCCCGGATGATCTCCATGCGCTCGAGGGTCTTGACGTCGCTGTGCAGGTAGCGCACCCGGACGCCGAGCTCCGCGTAGTAGTCGGTGAGTTCCTCCGCCATGCGCTTGGTGAGCGTCGTGACGAGAACCCGCTCGCCGGCCCTCGCGCGCTCCCGAATCTCGCCGAGCAGGTCGTCCACCTGACCGCCCGCCGGGCGCACCTCGAGCTTCGGGTCGATGAGGCCCGTGGGACGGATGATCTGCTCGACGACCACCCCCTTCGAGCGCTCCAGCTCGTAGCCGGCCGGCGTCGCGGAGACGTAGATCCGCTGGGGCGCCCGGCCCTCCCACTCCTCGAAGCGCAGAGGACGGTTGTCGAGCGCCGAGGGCAGCCGCCAGCCGTACTCCACCAGCGTCTCCTTGCGCGCCCGGTCGCCGCGGTACATGCCGCCGATCTGCGGCACGCTGATGTGCGACTCGTCGAGGACCACGAGCAGATCTTCGGGGAAGTAGTCGTAGAGCGTATGCGGCGTCTCGCCGGCGTCGCGGCCGTCGAGCCAGCGCGAGTAGTTCTCGACGCCGTGGCAGAAGCCCATCTCCTCGAGCATCTCGAGGTCGTAGAGCGTGCGCTGTTCGAGGCGCTGGGCCTCGATCCGCTTGTCGCAATCGCGGAACCACGCGATGCGCTCGCGAAGCTCCTCGCGGATCCCCTCGATGGCCCGCTTCAGGATCTCGTCGGTCGCCACGTAGTGGCTGGCCGGGTACACCATGGCGCGCTTGGGTCGCCCCACGACCACGCCGCGCAGCGGGTCGATCTCCGCAAGGCTCTCCACCTCGTCGCCGAAGAACTCGATGCGCAGCGCGCGTTCCGCCTCGTACTGCGGAAAGATCTCGACGACGTCGCCGCGCACCCGGAACGTTCCGCGGTGGAAGTCGGTGTCGTTGCGCGTGTAGAGCATGTCGACGAGGCGCCGGAGCAGCGTGTCGCGCGGAATCTTCATGCCCGTCTCGACGTAGGCGTGCATCGACCCGTAGGTCTCCGGCGCGCCCAGGCCGTAGATGCAGGACACGCTGGCCACCACCAGCACGTCGCGGCGCGTGAGCAGCGAGTGGGTCGTGGAGTGGCGGAGCTTGTCGATCTCGTCGTTGATGGAGGAGTCCTTCTCGATGTACGTGTCCGTCGAGGGGATGTAGGCCTCCGGCTGGTAGTAGTCGTAGTAGGA
>JAOTUO010000279.1 GCA_029863845.1 Myxococcales bacterium | reverse complement strand
GATCAGAAGCGAGAGCCCACCGACGCCCACGAGGCTCACCCAGCGAAACACGCGGAAGACCGCCTCGGATCCCGCCCCCGCCAGCTCCGCGATCCCCCAGAACGGAACGAAGACGACCCAGGTGAGAGCGACGGCGACGCCGAGCAGGAGGATCGCGACGCTGGACTCCAGGTAGAGACGCGCGACGCGACCGCCCCAGCCGCGCGTACGGCGCCAGCGTCGGACCCGCGGCGCCGCGAGCACGTTGAACGCCACCAGCAGGGCAGCGAGAGCGAGGCCGGGGACGAGCCCGAAACCCTCTCGCCCCGCCGCGACGGTGACGACCCAGTGGGCGACGAGGACCTGCCCGCAGCCGAGCAGCACGGCCAGGTTCAGGATCATGTGCTCGAACAGCAGCCGCCGCAGCCTTCCCCGCGCCATGCGCCGCAGTATACTGACCCCGTGAACGACGCCCGCGCCCTCTGCAAGGAGGGTTTCCAACACTTCGCGAACGACCGCAGCGACGAAGCCGTCGCCTGCTACCGGCGAGCCATCGAGGCGAGTCCGGAGCTCGCGATCGCGTGGAACGGGCTCTCCATGGCGTACCGCCAGAAGGGGGACCTCGACGCGGCGATCGCGGCCGCCCGCAAGCTCGTCGAGCTCGAGCCCGACGATGCCCTCAGCCACACCAACCTCTCCATTCTCTACCAGAGCAAGGGGATGATTCCGGAGGCCGAGGAGGAGAAGGCGCTCGCGATGCAGTGCCAGATGAAGTCCCAGGCGCGCGAAGGGTCGTAGCCCGTGTCCGAGCGTCCCAAGTCGTTCCACCTGTCGCCGGAAGTCCACGACTACCTCGTCGCGCACGGCACGCCCCCCGACGCGATCCAGCGCGCCCTCATCGAGGAGACGCGCGCGCTCGGCGCGTTGTCGGTGATGCAGATCGCGCCGGAGCAGGGTGCCTTCATGACGCTGCTCGCGCGCGCGATCGGCGCGCGCCGCGCGGTCGAGGTCGGCACCTTCACCGGCTACTCGGCCCTGTGTCTGGCGCGCGGCCTCCCGGAGGACGGCGAAATCGTCTGCTGCGACGTGAACGCCGACTGGACCGCGATCGGCCGCCCCTATTGGGAGAAGGCCGGCGTCGCCCACAAGATCGACCTGCGCATCGGACCGGCCCTCGAGACGCTCCGCTCGCTGCCCGCGGCGCCGTTCTTCGATCTCGGGTTCATCGACGCCGACAAGCCGAGCTACCCCGACTACTTCGAAGCGATCCTCGCGCGCCTGCGGCCCGGCGGCGTGATCCTCGTCGACAACGTCCTGTGGATGGGGCGCGTCTCGGACCCGGAGGTCGACGACGACCAGACGCGCGCCATCCGCGCCTTCAACGACCGCGTGGCCGCCGACCCCCGCGTCGACTGCGTGATGCTCCCCATCGCCGACGGCCTCACCCTCCTCCGCAAGCGCTGATCCCCTCAGCTACATCGACAACAAGCGCCCGGGACCGAACCGGCTCCCGCAGCGAATCCAACCATCATGCGACCGGGACCGGGACGGATCCCGCAGCGAAATCAAGCGCAGCCCCTCCGCGGCGGCGCAGCCGCCGTGGAGCGGGCGAGCCATTCGCGGAGGGATCCGTCCCGGTCCCGGCCGCCGCACAGGAAGGCGCGTCCTGGGTCCCGGCCTCCTAACCCCGCAGCCGTCGACACACGCCCGCGAAGTCCTCAGGATCCGCGCTCGCGGCCTCCACCTCCTCGAAGCGCAAGCGTGCCGCATGCAACATCTGGCGGGGCGCTCCGACGGCGTCCGACCCGGCGCCGTAGGCGCGATCGCCCACGATCGGGAAACCCAGGTGCGCCAGCGTCACGCGGATCTGGTGCAGGAAGCCCGTCCGCGGCCGCACCTCCACGAGCGTGGCGGGACCGAGGGCCTCCAGGGGCCGCCAGCTCAGGGCACACATCCGCGCGCTGCGCGGCCGCTCGCCCTCGGCGACCACCCGCACCCGCGCGGGACGGTGGCGCGCCGTGACCAGCGGCAGCTCGACCTCGCCCTCGCGCTCGAGCCGACCGACCACCACAGCCCGGTAGAGCTTCTCGATCCGGTGCTCGCCGAAGGCCGCCCGCAGCCGCTGCCACGTCGCCTCCGTCGACGCGAAGACCAGCACCCCGGACGTGTCGAGGTCGAGCCGGTGCACGACGCCGCTGCGGAGCCCCCCCTCGCCGACGCCGTGAAGCTCGGGACGGCGCGCGAGCAGGGCGCCCAGCACGGTGCCGGTCTCGCCCTCGCGCAGGGGATGCACGGGGACGCCGGCGGGCTTGTCCACCGCCACCCAGCCCGGGCCGGAGGCCAGCACCGCGAGCGGTGCCTCGGGCTCGGCGACGGCGCGCTGCTCCTCCGGGCGCGCGAAGGGAGCGACCTCGACGACGGCTTCCGCCGCGAGCCGTGTCCCCTTCGCGCTCTCGCCGACGGCGCGGCCGTCGACGCGCACGGCGCCGCGCGCGAGCAGGCGCCGCGACGCGGCCCGGGAGAGATCCAGCTGCCGCGCGAGGAAGAGGTCGAGGCGGCGGCCTCGATCCTCCTCCCCGACCCGAAGCGCGCGGGGGGCGGCAACCACCCGGGGAAGGTACCCGCGGCGAACCGGAATCGCCCCGCCGCCGCATTTCGGGGTCGGGCGCGGACGTGCGACGCGACGCCTACGCTGGTAGGGTCGAGCAGGCGCACGCTCCACGGAGCGCGCAATCCCGGTGGACTGCCGTGAAGCGATCCGACCCGAACCGCATTGCCGTGATGGACGTGACCCTGCGCGACGGGGAGCAGACCCCGGAGGTCGCCTACACGGCCGCGGAGAAGCTGCAGCTGGCCCGGCTGCTCCTGGAGGACGTCGGAGTCGATCGGATCGAGATCGCGTCCAGCCGCGTCTCCGAGGGGGAACGCGAGGCCGCGCGGCTGATCGCCGAGTGGGCGCGCAAGGAGCACATGGCCCCCCGCGTCGAGATCCTGGGCTACAGCGACGGCACCACCTCCGTGGACTGGATCGTCGAAACGGGCGGGCGCGTGCTGAACCTCCTGGTAAAGGGTTCGGAGTGCCACTGCCGCGGCCAGCTCAACATGACGCCCGAGCGGCACCGGGGCTGGGTGAGCGAGACGGTCCGCTACGCCCGCCGCAAGCGTCTGCTGGTGAACGTCTACCTGGAGGACTGGTCGAACGGCGTGCGCGACTCGTTCGACTACGTCTTCGCGATGGTCCAGATCCTGTGCGAGCTGGGCGCCCACCGCATCTATCTTCCGGACACGCTCGGGATCCTCGCGCCGGACGGCGTCGAGCGGTACGTGGGGCTGATGACGGCCACGTGGCCCGATGCGGTGTTCGAGTTCCACGCCCACAACGACTACAGCCTGGCCACGGCGAACTGCCTCGCCGCGGTGCGCGCCGGCGCGCGCGGCGTGCACACGAGTGTCAACGGAATGGGCGAGCGCACGGGGAACGCGAGCCTCGCCGAGGTCGTGGCCACCGTCCACGACCACACCTCCTTCCGCACGGGCGTCGACGAGTCCCGCCTGGCCGCGGTGTCGCGGATGGTGGAGACCTTCAGCGGCAAGGTCGTGGCCGCCAACGCGCCCATCGTGGGGCGGGACGCGTTCACCCAGACCGCCGGCATCCACGCCGACGGCGACCTGAAGGGAGATCTCTACGCCAGCCGGCTCGCGCCGGCGCGCTTCAACCGGCGGCGACGCTACGCGTTGGGCAAGCTCTCCGGCAAGGCCTCGCTGGACCACAACCTCAAGGCCCTCGGCATCGACCTCCCCGACAGCGACCGGGCGCTGGTGCTGCAACGCATCGTGGAGCTGGGAGACAAGAAGCACACGGTCGTCCCCGAGGACCTCCCCTACATCATCGCGGACGTGCTCAAGTCGCCTGAGCGGCAGCTCGTGCGCGTCGAGCACTACGAGGTCACGGTGGGCACGGACCAGGTGCCGCGCGCCGAGGTGAGCGTGGCGTACCGCAAGCGGAAGGCGAGCGGCGTGGCTACGGGCGACGGCGGCTACGACGCCTTCATGAACGCACTCAAGAAGGCGGTGAAGAAGTTCGGAATCGAGGTGCCCCGCCTCGAGGACTTCCGCGTGCGCATCCCGCCGGGCGGGCGCACCGGGGCGCTCGTCGAGACCCTGATCACCTGGCGAGGCGGCGACGCCGAGGAGGGAACCTTCACGACCCTGGGCGTGGACACCGACCAGCTCGCGGCCGCCGTGATCGCCACCGAGAAGATGCTCAATGCCACGGCTCCCCGACCCCGGCCGGAGCCGCGCCGGCGCCGACGGGCGACCCGGCCGCGCGCGGCGCGCTGACCCGCGCGCACCGGAGGAGGTCGGCATGGGCAGCGAGGCGAGCGTTCCGCCGGCCCGTGCGGGAGAGCACCCGGCCCTCCGCCTCGCCGCCGGCCTGGTGCTGCTGCTCGGCTGCGCGGCGACGCCGGAGCCGGATCCCCGCTACGGTCCGGTGGAGAACGTCCTCGAGGTGATCGCTGTGCTGCGCGTCCACGTCCCGGACGACACCTACCGGTTCGAGCCGGCGCGCGACTTCACGGGCCGCAACGTCTATCGAAGCTCGCTGCTGCGTCTGGAGAGCCTGGAGCTGCTCCACGCCGAGGCCCTGCGCGCCGGCCACATGGACGCTGTGATCGCCTTCGCGAAGGCGCGCGCCCTCGAACGCCTGCGCGCCTTCGACCTCGCCGCCGAGCAGTACCGCATCGCGGCCCGGCGCGACCCGACGCTGAAGGTCGAAGCGCTTCGCAGCGCCGACGTGTGCGACTCGCTCGACCGGGCGGCGAAGATGGCCGTCGGACTCGACGACCTCGCCGGGGACGGCGAGGGGCAGCTCCCGAGCGATACGGCGCCCGAGGCGGTGATCCTCGGGTTCGAGGAGCGCGTGCAGCTGCTCGGGGAGACCGGAGACGCCTGCGCGGAGACCCACTACGCCGCGGTGGTGCACGAGGAGATCGAGCGGGCGGACGTGGCGCGGGCCCGCTACTTCGGCGGCTTGCGCAAGGTGCTTCCGGACGGCAACGTGCGGGCGATCGGGGAGCTGCAGCGGGTCGTCACCCGGCACTCCGAGAGCAAGTATGCGAACCGCCACATGATCGCGCTCGCGGATCTCTACGCGGACCTCGCCGTCGAGTACGTGGACGCCTACCCGCCCGAGAGCCTTCGCTTCGACGCCACGCGATTCCGCGAGCTGACGGACTCAGCCTCGCGCCTCTACGAGCTGGTGGCCAACCAGGACGGAACTCCGGAGAAGCTCGAGGCGTCGCGGCGCCTCGAGGCCTTCCTGGCCTTCGCACTGCGAGTCGACCGTGATCGCTTCACGCCGTAGCACCGCCGCCGCCGCGTGCCCGCTGCTCGTCGTGGGGCTCGCCGTCGTCGCCTGCCGAACCCCGGGGGCGGCGCCCGCAGGCCGGGTGCTGGAGCCCGAGATCCATTTCTCGGCGCTCGTTCCCGACGTGGCGGACCGCACCGCCGCCGCGCTCGCCGCGGCCGCACTCGTGTCGGACCCCGCGGCGAGCGCGCGGGCGCTGCGACGCCTCGCCGCGATCGACACGGTGCTGCTCGCCGCCGAGGAGCCCCCGACCGGGCTCGGGCCGGTGTCCGCCGATCTCGTCAACGCCATGCTCGACGACCCGCGACGCTACCGGGAAGCGACGCAGGCGCTCCTGAAGGTGGACAACCTCGACCCCG
>JAOTUO010000278.1 GCA_029863845.1 Myxococcales bacterium | reverse complement strand
TCCAGCATGGCCGCGAGTGCGGTCGCGTAGGGAGCCACCACGACGTCCTCGAACAGCCCTCGCTTGAGCCCCAAGCCCGGCACGCCGAAATTCGAGTACTGATAGGTGAGCTCCACGTCTCGAAGACTGTGGCCCGATTCGGAGACCCCCCACGGGACCGTCCGCTCCCCGCCGTACTGGATCTGGCGCGCCACCACGAGACGGCAGGTGAGATCCAGAAGGCTGCGGGCGGGCTGCCGCATCACGAGGAGCGGCATCAGGTATTCGAACATGGAACCCGACCAGGAGACGAGGGCGGCGCCGCGCCCCACCGGCGTGAGAGCCCGGCCCAGGAGGAACCAGTGCCGGGGCGAAACGTCGCCCTTGGCGATGGCCACGAAGCTTCCCAGCCTCGCCTCGGATGCCAACAGGTCGTAGCAGCTCGGATCGAGCGTGCCGTCGGCAACGCGATAGCCGATGGAGAACAGCTTGCGCGAGGAGTCGAACAGGAACCGGAAGTCCATGGCCTGGACCATCTGCTCGGCGCGGAGTGCGAGTGCGGAGAGGCGATGCCCGAGGGTGGTCTCCGTCTTCTGGGACGCGTCCAGACCCTCGAGAAACTGGGCCGTTTCGACGTCGCGGGCGTGGCTTTGCACGCATTCCCTCACGCTCGTCGCCCAGGTCAGGACTTCGGATCGGGACTCCTCCCCGACGTCGTTCGCGAGCGTGCGGGCGATGTCCAGCAGGGTCTCCGCGCGGACCTCCAGCTCCTGGAGAAGGCGCACCCGTTCGGGAAGGGACTTCGGAGGATCCTCCAGAGCAGCCCACATCGCCTCCGCGGCCTCCCAGAGATGCGGCTCCGTGACCGTCTGCGTACGCCGGGGATGCTCGGCATCCTCCCGCGACTCGAGAAGCAGCTGGAGCGCATCGCGCATTCCCTCCAGGATCTCGGGTCCGAAGAGGGGGCGATGCATGAACTCGCGGCACGCTTGCGCCACGGCGATCAGGTGCCCAGCCAGATTGCCGCTGTCGACGGTGGAGACGTATACGGGATCGAGCGGCCGGAGGTCCCGGGTGTCGTACCAGTTGAAGAAGTGCCCGCGGAAGCGACGCAGGTCGGTCATGGTGTCGAGCGTGTCCTCGAGCCGCTTCGCCATGTCGAGGAGGCCGATCCAGCCGAAGTCGCGGGCGACTGTCGTGCTCAGCAGATAAAGACCTAGATTGGTCGGCGAGGTGCGGTGAGCGATGGCCGGCTCGGGGTCTTGCTGGAAGTTGTCCGGCGGCAGGGCATTCTCCGCCCCGTCCACGAACGTCTCGAAGAAGCGCCAGGTGCGCCGGGCGAGGAGCCGCAAGGAGCGCGTCTCCTGGGGAGAGAGAACCTGCGCTTGAACGAGCTTTGGCGGGAGGCTCATCCGCCAGGCGATGACGGGCGACAGCGCCCAAAGGAGAACGAGTGGCGTGGCCACGGGCCAGGCTCCCGGCTTGAGCACGACGAAGAGCAGGCCGGCCAAGGCGGCGAGGACGACACCCCAGCGAAGGTGCCAGTAGGAAGCTCGGAGCCTCAGATCGACCCCGTACCCCGCCTGCGCGGCCGGAACCCACTCGAGGAGGCTCCGCTTCGTCACGTAGAGCCGCCCGAGCGTCCGCACCACGGCGTCCGCCATGAGCCAGGCCTGGTAGGCCACCAGGGTGATGGCCAGGAGCGTCTGCGACAGAGCCACGAAGATGTCGTCGGCCACCGCGCGCAGGTGGCTGCGCTTGGAGATCCCCCGTCGCCGAGGGATGAGGCCGTCGAGAACCGGGATGAAGGCCGGCACCGCGACGGATCCGACGAAGAGACCGGTCCAGAGGAGCGCAGAAACGCTCGGCAGGGTCCAGGCGGCCACCGCCAACAGAAACGACGAAGGTGCGGCGAGGCTTCGGCGAAGATTGTCGACCATCTTCCAGCGGCCCTGGGCGGGAATGCGGGTCCTCGGTTTCCGTCCGGCCGCGTCGCGCGCGTGGCCCAGGACCCAGGGGAGGAGCTGCCAGTCGCCCCGTACCCACCGATGCTGGCGACGCGCGGCCACCTCGTAGTTGGAGGGGAACTCCTCGAAGAGATCCACGTCGGTCACCAGCCCGGCGCGCGCGAACAAGCCCTCGAAGAGATCGTGGCTGAGGAGCGCGTTCTCCGGGACCTTCCCCTCGAGCGCCGCCTCGAAGCTATCGACGTCGTAGATCCCTTTCCCTGTGTAGGACCCTTCTCCGAAGAGGTCCTGATACACATCGGAGACCGCAGCCGCGTAGGGGTCCACGCCGCCGCGGCCCGAGACGATCCGCTGGTAGGCCGTGCTGCCCGGGCCGGTGGGCAAGGACGGCGTGATTCGGGGTTGCATGACCGCGTAACCCTCGACGACGCGTCCCTTCCGAGGGTCGAAGCGCGGCCGGTTCAACGGGTGCGCCATCGCCCCGACCAGGCGGTAGGCGGCGTCCTTGGGAAGCCGGGTGTCGGCATCCAGGGGGATGACGTAGCGAACGCCCTCGGGGACCGCGGGCGGCCGTCCGCGGATCGGAATGAACGTGGTATCCGTGGCGCCGCGAAGGAGCCGGTTCAGCTCGTGGAGCTTCCCTCGTTTCCTTTCCCAGCCGATCCACTTGCCTTCCCGCGCGTTCCAGAGGCGCCGGCGGTGCAACAGAAGGAACCGCGCCCCGCCTGCGAGTGGACCCTCGTAGCGTGTATTGAGACGGTCGATGCCGTCGGCCAGCGCGGCAACGAGTTCCTCGTCGCCGGGCATGCGCTCGCAGGATGCGTCCGCCCAGTCGGTCAGGAGGGCAAAGTGGAGATGGCCTTCCGGGTTGGCCAGGTGGTGCACCTCGAGGCGTTCGAGCTGCTCCTCGAGGTCGGCGTGGTTCGTGAGCAGCGTAGGCACGGCGACCACGGTTCGAAGCTCCGGAGGCACGCCCTGGGCGAGCTCGAGCTTGGGGAGCCTCGTGGGCCGAAGCAGAGCGGGTACCAGGCGATGGACGAGGGACACCGCGATGTCCGAGGCGGGCACCAGGCCGACGATCGCCAGCAGGACGAGGGTCCAAGGCGCCGCTCCCGCGGACCCCGCGATGAGCAGGAGCCCGCAGAGCTGGAGAGCGCTGAGGACGACGATACCTCCCAGGTATCCCGGGATCCCGTGGGCGCGGTAGGCGCGTTGCAGCCGGAGGCGCAGATGAACGCGAAAGCCCAGCAGCCGTTCGAATTCCCTCCTGCCCTTGGAAATGAGGTAGAATCCCGGGTCCTCCTCGGCGCGCCCGGGAACGCCGGGAAGCCTCGTATCGCTCCCCGAGGAATCGCTCTCCACCGCGGGGCGAGGCGACGCGAGTTTCTCCTGGGCTGCGTTCCGGGCCAGCCGCATGGCCGCCCGCGCCACCTCGATCTCCGATCGGCCCGAACCGCGGGAGAGGAACTCGATCTGCTTCCGGTACTCGTCCCGCGTCGCGAAATCCATGGCCGGAAACGCGGTAGCAGCGCGTAGCACTTCATCCACCAGGCTGACGCTCTCGAAGAACTCGAGCCAGTCGATCGAGGACATCCATCGCATGCTGGTGATGATGTTCCGGACGGTCGCGTTGGCCGCGCCCTGGGCATGGTGTTCCCGGGCAACCACCTCACTGGGCGACGTCCCTTGGGCACTCAGCTTTCGGTTGAGCCAGACCAGGGCCGGCATGATCGACGCGTCCTGGTCGCGGAGCCGCTGGACCAGCTGGACTGCGAATGCGCCCGCCAGGGGGGTGTCGTCCAGACGGCGCAGGACGTCCTCGGTGTTCTCTGCTGGCCGACCGCTCAGGCCCAGAAGGCGATCCGCCAGCTCGTCGGCCTTGGCCCGCGCATGACGGGCGCGGATCACCTGCTCCGACAGCCGTCGCAGATTCTCCACCAATGCCATGCGGAGATGGATGGGCACGGCCCAGAGCTCGCCGATGCCGAGCGGCTGGATGCGCTGGTAGGCGCGCACGAAGCGTTGAAGCGTCTCCACCTCGAACCGGCTGTCGGTGTGGGCCACATAGGCCCAAGCGAGGCCATAGACGCGGGGGCATCCTGCGAGGTGACCCGCCGCGATCTTCGGCAGACTGCGGTAGTAGCTCCTCGGGAGGTGGTCTCGGATCTCCCGGAGCTGCTCGTCGACGACGTGGAAGTTGTCGAGGAACCACTCCTCGGCGAGCGTGATCTCGCGCTTCGCCCCGACCGCCTCGACGATGCTGTGATATGCGTCTACGAGTACCCGCCCGTTGTCGCGGACCCTCGGAAGAAGATCCCGTCCTCGGCTGGGCTTCTCCGTGATGCGATCGGCCGCCGCCAGGCTCTCGGCGTGTTGCTCCAGGCGCTCGGCGCCAAAGAGCTCGGCGCGGATCGGCTCTTCCACGTGAGAAGAAGCAGTGATCGCGCCCTCTGTGATGCTCACCATGTTGGGCGTTTGGGACGGCGGCAGGACCCTGTCGTGGCGCGGGTCATGAAGGGCTGCGGGAGCGAAGAAACGCCAGATACTTCAGCAGCTCTTCTTCCTCCTCGGCGGACAGATCGTCGATCGCGAAGGCCGCCAACCTTCTGCGGCGCCCGCCTCTTTCCTCGGAGGGCAGCAAGTATCCGGCCTTCTCCATCAACGTCTCGTAAGGCACTGCGTAGACTCCCGCCAAGCTGTGAAGCACGTTGGGCGAGGGCTTTTGGATCCTACCGTTCTCGAGCTGACTCAAGTAGGCGTTCGAAACGGCCTTCCCCGTGGCCTCTTCGACCTCCCGGAGTGAGAGCCCCTTGGCCGTACGCAGATCGGCCAGCACGGCGCTGAGCTCGTTGGGCTGACTGACGAACTCGGAGCGCTTGCGTCGGGGTCGCTTGCCGCCATGTCCCACGCCCCCGAGTATCGGCCAAATTGCTTGATAGATCAAGCATTATGCATAAACGCTTGACATAATTTTTTTGTTTGATATCCTACGCAAATCGACGTGAACGCGTACGCAGGATCGCCCACCGGCGGTCCACCAAGGCTGGAGGCGACGTCTTGGATTTCCACGGAACCCGTCTCCGAAGTGCCCCCGGTGTACGGTCCTACGCCCCGGTGGCGGTGATGCGGACGAACCACGCGGGCGCCTCGGCCCTCAGCGAGCCGTGGCTCCGACCGAACCCGCCCGAAGTGTCCCGGTATCCGGCCCTCGCGCGCAGCTTCAGCGTGCTCCTGGTCGACGACAACCTTCAGCACCGCATTCCCCTTCTCAGCGCCCTCCGCGACCAAGGACACCGCGTGTTCGACGCCGCCGATGGCGCCTCCGGCGAGGCTCTCTGCCGCGCGTCGCAGCTCGAGATCGATGCGCTGGTCGCTTGTGCCGACATGAAACGCATGGGTGGCTTCGAGCTGGCGCGTCGCGTGGGTCGCATGCGTCCCGATGTCCGGGTGCTGCTCATGTGGCGCCACTTTGAGGGACCCGAGGAGGCCCACCGCGCGTACGAGCACGGCTACGCGGTGATCGAGGAGCCCTTCACCCCCGAGGAACTCTGTCGCCGACTGACGGGCCTTCTCGCCGCCCCAGCCACGACGCCTGCGCAGAGCCCCGGCTCGACGTTGAAGACCGTCTCATCCCGCGCGAGGTCGAAGTCCTCGCCCGCGGTTCCAAGAGGGAAAACGGACTGCCCGAGGAGACCCATCCATGGACCAGAGCGAAGGCCGGGATTTCACCGACGGCCGTTCGGAGTTCGCGCATGAGGCGTCGCCGGGCAACTACGCCCTCGGGTACATGGA
>JAOTUO010000277.1 GCA_029863845.1 Myxococcales bacterium | reverse complement strand
TCAGCTTCCGGGCGTTCGTGCCTCGGGGACCCGAGTCGAAGCGTCGGAGCATCGGGCTTCGAAGCTGAGGGGCGGGGGCTTCGCATCGCCCTGCCCTGCCGTTGGGATCACTCGCCCGCGCGCAGACGATCCAGCAATCGGCGCAGCCGGGGCAGCACCAGCCGATCCTTCTCGCGTCCCGCAGCTTCCTTCGACCGGATCACGTCCGCGAGAGAGGCGACCCGGATGTGCAGTCGATCGGCCGCCTCGATCTCGACGGCGTCGCGTCGGAGATCCGAGAAGCCCTGCGTCCCGCTCGGCTGGAACGTGACGTCCAGATCTCCGGCCTCGGTGGTCATGTTCACGATGGAATCCGGGGAGAGGCTTTCGAAGAATTCCGCCGAGCGGTCGAACGGCAGACCCTCGGGCTCGCCCTCCGTTCGGATCCGGGCACCGAGGTCTCGCAGCGCGTTGGCCAGCCTTTCAAGATTCGCGGGCGAACGCTCCGGAACGACGTCGATGTCGACTGTCACGCCCACGTCGCCGTGGAGGACGGCAGCCATGCCGCCGATCAGCACGAACTGGACCTCCCGATCTGCCAGCATGGAGAGGATCCTCTCCGGGTCGAAGTCGGCACTAGCCATCGGCGGCCGCAGCGATCTGGCGCCGCCCGCGGAGTACGAATCGCGCACTGCGGGTCGCATCCGCGAGCCGTTCGGCGGGGCTTCGGCGGAGCGTCCGTTCGAACATCGAGTCGGTGCCGGGATCCCGCTCCGAGAGGGAAACCGAGACTTCCAGGCCTGCGGCACGAACGAGGCGCTCGACCATCTCGGCTGACGGGGTCCGGGCCCCAGACTCGATTCGACCCACGGTCGACTTGGGTACTCCCGCCCGACGGGCCAGCTCGGCCTGGGTCAGGCCGGCGCGGCGCCGGGCCTCCCGGATGAGGAGAGAAATTGCCATGGCCTGAGAGTAGCCAATTGGCTATCGGATTGCCCGAGTTGTCGGCTGCCCGGAATCCTTGAGGTTCCGGGCGGTCGCCTTTTCCGGCTTCGGCGGTTCTGGTGGAACTTTGGTGGGACTTTTCGCTGAGGCAGGCGAGCAGGTCCGAGAAGCCCTCCTCTTCACGTCCGGCCCCCTGGTGCTGGCGGTGGGGCGGAGCCAACGGCCCCGCCCCTAGTTTGGACTTCGATGCCTGCACCCGTGAAATTCTCCTGGAATCCTTCGGCCCACTCCGCCTGCACCTCGAGCCCCAGGCGCGGGATCACCCGGTAACCGACCCGGGCGTTCACGCCCAGGCTGTAGTCCACTTCGGACGGACCCTTGAAGTGCGAGACGTTCGCGTAGGTGCCGGCGACGCCGACGTAGATCCCGGTCCGCCCGAAGTCGGGCTCGGGCTCAACCGCGCGCGCGCGTCATCGGCGCTCTGGGCGAGCCGGAGGTGGGCATCGAGGTCTTGCGGCATCGCGCTTGGTAGTGGGGCGCGCGAGCACATCGGGCGAGTCCCCAATTTCCCTCCGCCGTGATAGGTTCAGGTACTGCGCCATGTCGACCTCGGAAGCCACGACCCACGGGATACGCGTCCAGGTGGAATCCCGCTTCTCCGCGGAGCACTCGCGGCCCGCGCAGTGGTTCTTTCTCTACAAGGTTCGGATCTCGAACCAGGGAAGCGAAACGGTGCAGCTGATCTCGCGGCATTGGATCATTCGCGACGCCAACGAGCGGGTCGAAGAGGTGAAAGGCCCCGGGGTCGTGGGAGATCAGCCCGTCCTCGACCCCGGTGACTCCTACGAGTACACGTCGGGATGCCCGCTTCCCACGCCGTTCGGCTCGATGCAGGGCACGTATCAGATGGTCACCACCGATGGCAGGGAGTTCGACGCAGAGATCGCCGAGTTCGTGTTGCGCGAGCCCGGCTCGATTCACTGAAGAGACGAACGTCGCGCCTTGCTCGTCCGGTCAGAAGACCCGATGAGGAAGGCGGGGCGCGAGGATCCAGCGATGGACCCGAGGAGCCTCAAGAAGTGGCTGATCCTCATCGCGGTCCTGTACCTCGTCTTCCCCCGGGATCTGATACCCGACTTTCTCGGACGCGGTCTCGGTTTGATCGACGATCTGTCGCTCGTCGCACTGCTGACCTACTTCTATCGCAAGCTCCTGCAAAAGCACGCCGCCCGCGAGACGGGGGAGCGCGCAGGAGACGATCGGGGAGCGCGTTCGCGTCCTGCGCAGGCGGCGCCCGAAAGCGCGTCGGATCCCTACGCGGTCCTGGGCGTCGCTTCATCGGCATCCAGGGACGCGATCCAAGCTGCCTACAAGGCCCGCATGAAGGAATACCATCCGGACAAGGTGGCACACCTGGGCGAGGAGTTGCAGCAGCTCGCCCATCGCAAGGCGCTGGAGATCCAGGAGGCGTACCGGCAGCTACGCCGGTAAGTCGGGTTCGCGCGCGCAGCCCTGGGCACGTCGCGGTTCGGCGATCGCCCGTGCGACGACGCCCCGCCGTCATCCCCGCGCGGCCAACGGCCTTCAGGCGGCGATGCGGCAACGAACCGGCAGGTGTTTCAGGCACACCACGAAGCTCGAACGGATCTACTCGGGCTCGCCGGCCCCCTCCGGTGGGGACGCGACGGAGGCGTTTGACACGCATGGTATAATGCTTCGCGTGAGGCCCTCGACCCTCGCGCTCGCGGCTTGCTTCTTGCTTGCCTCTCCGGCGGCCGCAGCCGACGATCTGCTGCTCGCGATGATCAAGGTCGAAGGAACCGTGGGCGACGCCGCGACCGCTCCCGATGGGGGCGTACGATTCCACGGCGTCGCCAACCTCCACTTCTACATCGACGGTTGTCGGCCCCCCGAGTGCGAGAGCACCGTCGTCGAGGGCGATGCGGAGGGGGTCGTGTTCTGGCGCGCGAACGAGCCGCTCGAGCCGTCGGATCACTACGTCCTGGCCGCCCGCTCCGGTGACATCGAGGTTTTCTTGGTGTGCTTCCTAGGCGGGATCAACAGCGACGGCCCGGGTGAGCTCCGCGGACACGGCGTCTGCACCGGTAGCTCGTCGGTGTCGGTGATCTCGGGGGCCGGACCCGACGGGGATGCCGTCGCGCACTACGCCTTCAACCTCGTGACGAACGAGGCCGCCATCACGGTCGCCCTGGAGGGGCTGCAGAAGTAGCCCGACACGACCGTCGCAGGAGCCGTTTAGAAGATGCCGAGGATCGGGTTGCGGTCCTTGCGATGCTCCTCGAGCAGGGCGACCACTTCGGCCCGGCTCCACTGCCGTGCCAGGCTGAGTGCCGTCTGGCCGTCTTCGCCGCGGATGCCGGCCCGGGCCCCGTGCTCGAGCAGGAGCTGTACTGTCGCGGTGTGACCCGCCGCCGCGGCGTGCATGAGCGCGGTGTGCCGCTGCTGGCCGCGAGCGTCGGCGTCCGCGCCGTGCTTGAGCAGCACCCGCACGACTGCCTCGTGCCCGTTCCGGGCGGCCACCATGAGCGCCGTGTTCGCCACTAGACTTTGCGAGTTCGGATCGGCGCCCCTGGATATGAGGAGGCCGACGATGCGGGCGCGCCCGCCTCCGGCCGCCAGCAGGAGCAGCGACTGGCGATTGGCACAGCGGGTTTCGGGCGGGACACCGCGATCCAGCAGTGCGATCAGCGTGTCGTCAAGGTCCGAGGCCGTCGCCCAGCAGGCGACGGGCTCGCCGTTCGCGTCCTCGGCCCGGGCGTCGGCACCCCGGGCGAGGAGGGCCTTGGCCACTCGGGGATGACCGTTGCGGGCGGCCCAGGCGAGAGCGGTCATCCCATTGCTCGAGCGCGCCTCGGGGTCGACGCCGCGTTCGAGCAATACCCGGAGCGCGTCCAGGTGGCCGCTTCGAGCCGCCCACAGGAGAGCCGTGGAGCCATCCGGCGACTCGGAATCGGGATCCGCGCCTGCCCGCAGGAGAAGCTCCACCACGGAGGCGTGGCCCTCTTCGGCGGCGAGGATCAGAGCCGTCCTGCCACTCTTCGTCTTGGCGTTCACGTGAGCTTCCGCGTCGAGTAGGAGGCGCACCGCCTGCAGACGCCCCCGCCACGCCGCGCGGGAGAGCGGCGTGTGGCCCTCCCGGTCGCTGGCGTTCGGGTCGTTGCCGTTCGCCAGCAGGCGGCGGACCATTTCCGGCTCGCCCCGCCATGCCGCCAACGCGAGAGGTGTCCAGTCGGCGGACGCGCCCTCACCCGAGGTTCCGGCGTCCCGGGAGGTCAGCCAGGCCAGGCGTTCCTCGGCGCCATCCCGCCGGGGCGCGCGTTTGCTGGCTCCGGCCTTGCGAAGGTCCCGGGCCACGTCGGAGTGTCCGAAGGCCGCCGCGAGGTCGAGACACGTGCGGCCTTCGGCGTCTCGCGCGCCGAGGTTCGCGCCTGCGCGCACCAGGACCTCCACCACGCGCCGATCGCCGCGCCGCGCCGCGATCAAGAGCGCAGTCCGGCCCGAGGGATCGCGAGCGTCGGGCTCGGCTCCCGCCCGCAGTAGGATCGCCGCGACTCCCGCGTGCCCCTCGCGCGCGGCCACCATGAGCGGTGTGTCCTGGAAGCCGTCCGTACGTCCGGGATCCGCCCCGGCGCTCAGCAGATCCGCAACGAGCTCGACCCGCCCGCGGTCGATTGCGTCGGTCAGGGCGGTCCGGCCGCTCTCGGCCGCCGCGTCCGGTTTCGCGCCGCGTGCGAGAGCCGCCCTCATGGCGATCCGATCCCCGAGCGCGATCGCCCCGTGCAGCGCGCTCACGGGGTCCTCGCCGTCCCGGTCGAGGCGCGCCGGCGCGACCGCTCCCATGACCCAGTGCTTTCGCAGCTCGGCGAGCTTCTCCTGAGCGAGCGCATGACCGCGCTCGGCGGCTCGCCGATACCAGTGCAGCGCCTGCTCGCGATCCGCCTGGACTCCCCAGCCGTTCTGGTACATCGCTGCCAGGCTGTACTGCGCCTTCGGGTGACCCGCCTTGGCAGCGCGCCGGAACCACTTTGCGGCCACGACGTGATCCATGGGCACTCCCCGACCGGATCGATGCAGGGCGCCCAGGTGGTACTGCGCTTCTGGATCGCCCTTGCGAGCGAGCTCGAGCCAGATCGCGGCCGCGTCCTCGAAGCGGCGTTCGCGCACGGCGCGCTCAGCATCCCCGATGCGGTCGGCCCGCGCCGTGCCAAGCGCCACGACGAGCAGCAGCGGCAGGCACGTGAGACATCGAAACGCCCGCTCCATACCGGTCACTCCGTCCCGTACTTCGTCTGGATCTTGACACCGACCGACTCCAGGAAGGCGTTGGGAACGATGCCCCCGGCGCACACGAGCACCGAGTCGTTCTCGATGGCGACCCCCCGGTCGCCCTTCTGGAGCTGGACCGCGGAACGGGCGATCTCCACGACGTGCGAGTTCAACATGACGCCCACCCGGCCCGCCCTGGCGGCAGTCTCGAGCCGGGTGCGGTTCTTGGCCTTCGCGCGCGAGAAGGCTGCATTCCGATAGGCGAGGACCACGCCCGTGCCCGGCTCCTCGGCGAGCGTCGTCGCGGCCTCGAGGGCGCTGTCGCCTCCTCCCACCACGAGTACCTTCCGGCCGCGGTACTGCTCCGGCTCGATCAGGCGGTAGACCACCTTGTCGAGTTCCTCGCCGCGTACTCCGAGCTTGCGCGGTGTACCGCGACGCCCGATGGCGAGGACCACGGACCGCGCGCGGTAGACACCCCCGTTGCTCACCACCTCGAAGAGCTCGCCCCTGCGCGAGATCGACTCGACGCGCTCCCGGTAGCGAATCCTGACCCGGGTCTTGCGCGCGACCTCGGCCCAGAAGTCCAG
>JAOTUO010000276.1 GCA_029863845.1 Myxococcales bacterium | reverse complement strand
GCCAACACCTTCGTGATCGCCGCCGTCAGCGTCGTCTTGCCGTGATCCACGTGACCGATCGTCCCGATGTTCACGTGAGGCTTGCTGCGATCGAACTTTTCCTTCGCCACGTCCTGCGCCCTCCTGGTCCTGGGTCGCCACCCGCACCCGGGTGCCTACCGCAAGGTGTCGTCTGGTCTCTCTGGTCTGCTGAATGGTGGAGCCCACGACCGGATTTGAACCGGTGACCCCTTCCTTACCAAGGAAGTGCTCTACCCCTGAGCCACGTGGGCAAAAGAGCCGAAACCCTCCTCTGTCGGCCACAGAGCGGGGTCGACCGGCGAAACCAGCCGATTATACGAGGGACCGGCGGCGCTGTAAACCCCTCCCGCGCCGGTGCGGCAGGGGCACCCGAGGATTGTTGCACAGCCGGGGGATCGAGTCTAGAGTGGTTGCGACCGCGAAAAGCCGGATATGAATCTGCGCATCCACGGCATCGAGCTCCTCACCTGCGGACTCCTTCTGTCGGCGCCGGCATCCATCGCCGCGCAGACCTGGATCGAGAAGGGGGACGCCCGCAGCTTTCCGGACAGGACGGCGCAGCGCACCCTCGAGGAGGGCGCCATCGCGGCCATCGCAGGCGCCACCGACTTTGCAGCGGGCGACCCGCGCGACGCCTTCTGCGTCCGGATCGGCGATCCGGCGTACTTCCTCGCGACCACCGATCCGTACCTGGCGCCGGCGGCGGGCGCGGACTTCGACGTCCGCCTCTTCCTCTTCACCGGCGAGGGCCGCCCGCTGCTCGCCAGCGGCGGCCCCAGCCCGCGAAGACAGACGCTGGCGCCCGCTCTCGAGCCCGCGGCCGGGTCGCGCGCCGCCTTCGGGCCGCCGGGCGAGTACATCCTCGTCGTCGCCGGCGCCGGCGCCGCTCCCGGCGACTCGAGCTCGCGCCATCTCTTCGCCGCACCTCCCTCCGCCGCGGGCCAGCGGCCGCCGGACCGCGACGCGGGCGCCTTCCACCACTGGCGAGAAGAGGGCACGGCAAGCGGCACCTACGTCGTCGGGCTCGAGGGCGGCGAGGGTTGCGGCGACCTGGACATCGTCCTGGCCATCGACGACAACAACAAGCTCGATCGCTATTGCCTCGGCGTTTTCGGCACCGCCGACGATTTCCACTGCCACGGGGTCAGCGGCGACGAAATCGCCGCCATGGACGTCGAGCTGGGCGACTTCGACGCCGACGGAAACCTCGACGCGGTCTTCGCCACGAGCGCCGCCTTCTACGCCAACCGCATCTGTCCCGGGGACGACGTCGGGCGCTTCAGCTTCAGCGGCTGCAGCGCCTTCGGTCCCACGGACACCCGGGGCAGAGCGCTGGCGGTCGGGCATCTCGACGACGACACCAACCTCGACGTCGTCGTCACGAACCAGCAAGAGGACGCGATCGCCTGTCTCGGAGACGGGGCGCTCGGCTTCGCGTGCACCGACGTCGGAGCCGGGGCGGGGCAGGGGCGCGGCGTCGCCCTCGGACACCTGAACGCGGACGGGAATCTGGACGCGGTCTTCGGCTACCAAGATCCGCCACACCGCGTCTGCCTCGGAGACGGCACTGGCGCCTTCACGTGCAGCGACCTCTCCGACGTGGACTCGGCGCGAGATGTCGCCCTCGGCGACTTCGACAACGACGAGAACCTGGACATCGTCCTCACCGGTCAGTTCAGCGACCGCATCTGCCTCGGCGACGGCACCGGGTCCTTTGCCCCCTGCTCCGCCATCCACGGAGATCTGAGCTCCGGCACGAGCGTCGCCGTGGGCTTTCTCGATGCAGACACGAATCTCGACCTCGCCTTCGCGAGAGCGCCCATCACGTCGGGCCGAACGTGCCTCGGGGACGGGCTGGGCGGCTTCACATGCAGCACCTTCGGAGACCCTGGCTTCACTCCGGGGATGACGGAGATCGCGCTGGCCGACTTCGATGACAACGGCGATCTGGACGCCGCGATCTCGTTCGACCTGTACGACGATTGGCTCTGTTTCGGTGACGGGCTGGGGTCCTTCGGCAACTGCGTTCCCTTCGCCGCCCACAACTACGAGGCGCAAGGGCTCGCCGTCGGGCCGCTGGCGCCGGCGTCCGTGGGCTGGGACGATTTCGAGACGGGCGATCTCAGGGCCTGGGCGACGCCCGACCTGTAGCCAGCCTGCTCCGTCCGCACGCAAAACGGGGCCACGACGAGTCGGTTCGCGCGCCGCCGGCCACCGGCGGCCTCCAGCCCGGGCCACCTCCTGGAGGAGCGCCGACGGTGGCTCCGCCTTCCGGGCTCATGACAGCCCGCATTCCCCGTCCCGGCCCTACCGGATGTCCGCCGAGTCCATCTTGCGGACGAAGAAGAGCGCGTAGACGCTCAGCCCGAGACCGCCCGCCAGGGAGAGGACACCCATCCAGAGCTGGGCGAGGTCCGCCGTGAGATGGTAGTGCCACAGCTGCCGGGCTCCGAACATCTCGGCGGTCACGATGGCGAGCAGGACGAAGACCAGATGGAACGCTCGCAGGGACATGATGCGCCACCTCCTTCCGGGAAACGGACTCCCCGTCCCCCGAGCATAAGGGGGGGCTCGCCGCCGGCGCGACGCCCGAACGGGTAGCCCGACGGGGCGGGGCGCCGCCCCCCGCCCGACTCGCGGGCGAGCCCGCCGGGCTTGCATTCGGTGGCCGGAGGCGGCGAGGATTGGACGATGACCACCTTGCACCTGAGCCGGTTCAGCGAGATGCCGCTCGTCGGGGCGGTCATGACGCCTTTTCCCTACTTCGTGCGGCCCGACGACCCGATCGAGACGGTGCGTGACCTGATGGCGCGCCACGACATCCGCCACGTGCCGGTGCACGACGGCAAGGAGCCGGTCGGCGTCATCTCGGATCTGGAGATGGCGGCGGACCCACCCGGGCGGCGGGCGCAGGACGTGATGCTGCCCGAGCCCTACGTCGTCGGCATCGGCACCTCCCTGGCCGAGGTCGCGCGCGAGATGGGCAAACGCCGCTGCGGCGCCGCCCTGGTCGTGCGCCACGGCAAGCTGGCCGGCATCCTCTCCGTCACCGACGCCTGCCGGCTGCTCGCCGATGCGCTGGAGGACAGCTTCCGGGACGACGGCGACCACGCCGCCTGAGCATCCTTCGGGAGAAGCGCCGCCGCGGCGGGGGGCTCGAGGCTCCTCCCCGCGAAGGTAGGCGCCAGGCGCCGGGCGCCCCCCGCAGGGGTATTGCTCGCGGCGCCGTCGAACGATAGACAGGACCCCGGCCACGAGAAGGGCACACCTGGGGAAACCCCGGGCCGCAATGCCACGGATCGTCGAATCCTCACGACCGCCGGGCCGCCGAAGGGCCGAAGGAGGATGCGATGAATCTGCGCAGGGTATTGATCCTCATGGCCGGCCTGGCCCTCGTCGCCGGCACCGCTCAGGCCGGGACGAGCAACATCTTTCGCTTCGCCGGCGCGGCCGTGAATCCGACCGGCGATCTCACGACGCGGGACAGCGAGTCGATCGGGCTGGGCGACGGCACCACGATGACCATCGTCGACGAGACCACCGTCGACCCCGACTCGGCCTTCGGCTTCTGTCTCGACTACGAGCATCGCTTCAGCGACCGTTTCGGCCTCGGAGTCACGGTCATGCGGTCCGATCACGACCTCAACGCGAGAGGAACCGGGACCATCCAGGTGATCGACGACGCCACCGGCGTGGTCCTCCTCGACATGACCGTGGAAGCTGCGGCCAGGGCGTCCGTCGACATGACGCCGCTCCTGCTGGGTGCCAACTTCCACTTCCCCACCGGCAACAACGTCGACGTCTACGCCGGACCGTTCGTCGGCTACGTGACTTACGGTGACCTCGTCTTCGAAGGCGAGCGGACGCCGCTCAAGAGCGATGTCGCCTACGGCGGCGCCCTGGGCCTCGACGTCCCCGTCGGCGCGGGCAAGATGGCCATCTCCGCCGCGGTGCGCTACATGATCGCGTCGGTCGAGCCCGACGAGCCCGGCTCCGAGAGGCTCGACGCCGATCCCTTCACCGTGAGCTTCGGCGTCGGCTACAAGTTCTAGAGCGGCTCTCGCCACCCCCTAGCTGCAACGCGTCACCGGAAGAGCTCGGCGCCGCCCGTCGCGGTTCCGAGCGAGGCTGGCAGTCCCCCGGCCAACGTTCGCCCCCGCTCGAGGTTATGCTTGCCGTGATCGCGGCGCCCCCCAAGACTGCGGTCTTGCAGTGCCCCCGAGCTCATGAGCGACGAGACGATCGACCTGCCTCACGGCGACGACGAGGGCGCGACCCTTGCGGCTCCCCCGTCGCAGGGCGCCTCGCGCTCCGCGACGGGGGGCGAGAGCGGGGGGCCCGCCCGGCTGCCTCCGGGAACGGTTCTCGCCGGGCGCTACCGCGTCGTCACCGCTCTGGGCAAGGGCGGCATGGGCGAGGTCTACCGGGCGGACGACCTCAAGCTCGACGTGCCCGTGGCGCTCAAGTTCCTGCCGGCCGCTCTCGAGACCGATGGTGCGTGGCGGGCGCAGCTGCTGGCGGAGATCAAAGTGGCCCGCCGCATCACCCACCCGAACGTCTGCCGGGTCTACGACCTCGGCGAGGCCGACGGCGTCTACTTCCTGTCGATGGAGTACATCGACGGCGAGGACCTGAAGTCACTCCTGCGGCGCCTCGGCCGCCCGCGTTGGGACAAGGCGATCGAGCTCGGCGGCCAGGTCTGCGACGGTCTGGCGGCGGCGCACGAGGCCGGCGTGCTGCACCGCGACCTCAAGCCGGCCAACCTGATGATCGACGGCGAGGGCCGGGCCCGGCTCACGGACTTCGGGCTCGCGGCGCTGACCGGAAGCGCGCACGACGAAAGCTCCATCGCGGGAACGCCTCTCTACATGGCCCCGGAGCAGTTTCGCGCGGAGCCGGCGTCGGTCGCGAGCGACGTCTACGCCCTCGGCCTGCTGCTCTACGAGCTCTTCACCGGCCGCAAGGTGTTCGAATCCGCCGGCTTCGCCGAGGCGATGAAGCTCCATCAGCGTGCGATCCCGACCCCCCCCTCGAAGCTGCGGTTCGGCTTCGACGCGGGGGTCGAGGCGATCATCCTCCGCTGTCTCGAAAAAGACCCGGCCAACCGGCCGGCCGCGGTCGCCGAGGTCTCGGCCGCGCTCGCCCAGGGGCTCGCCGCCGGCTACAGCGAGGGTGCCCAGATCGTCACCCTGGTGGCCAGCGATCTCGTGCCGGGAGCCCAGCCTTCGGCGGGCCCGGGCGACTCCCAGCTCTCCGAGCTGCACGACCGGCTGGTGCGCGACCTTGCCGAGGAGCACGGCGGCCGCGAGGTGGACAAGTCCGGCGGCTTCCTGCTCCTCTTCCACCGGCCCGTGGAGGCGGTGAGATACGCCCTCGCCTATCACCGCGAGCTCGGCGAGCTGGCGGGGGAGCCGGGCGCAGAGCTCGCAGCGCGCGTCGGAATCCACCTCGGTGAGGTGGTGCTGCGCCGCAACTCGCCGCGCGACGTGGAGCGCGGGGCTCGCCCGGTGGAGGTCGAGGGTTTCGCGCGGTCGGCGGCGACGCGGCTGATGTCCCTGGCGGGCGGCCGCCAGACGCTGCTCTCGCAGGGTGCCTTCGACGTCGCACGGCGCAGCGCCCCGGGCGAGATCGAAGGCTCCGACGCGCTGCGCTGGCTGGCGCACGGCGACTACGTCTTCGCGGGCACGGACGAGCCGGCGGCGGTCTTCGAGGTCGGCGCGGCCGGCTTCGCTCCGCTGGCGGCGCCGCAGGACGCGGAGGGGGCCGCCCGGGTGGCCGCCGAGGACACCATCCTC
>JAOTUO010000022.1 GCA_029863845.1 Myxococcales bacterium | reverse complement strand
GGGCCCGCTGCTTGAGGACCGCCGCCCCCAGGGCATCCGCCTCCGCGAGCATCACGCTGAAGCAGTTCGCGCCCACGGCCGCGATGAAGTCCGTCGTCCGCAGCAGGCCGCGGATCTGCGCGACGGTATCGCTCAGCCCGTCGGCGCCCAGCGACCCGGCCAGCGAGTCGAGATCGATCTTGAGCAGCGAGAAGCTGCGCCCGAAGCGGTGCGCCTTGCTCATCTCGTTGCGAACGGTGTCCTGGAAGTACTGCGCGCTGTAGGCCCCGGTGGCGGGGTCCTCCAACGAGCGCCACTCGAGCGAGTTCACACGGACGGCATTGGCCAGCGACAGCTCGGCGAAGCGTCCGAGCTTCTCCGCGGCGGTGGCGTCGACGAGGTCGAAGTCGCCGCCGTTGAGCTTGTCGGTCAGCCGCAGCAGACCGATGGGGCACCCGTCGCGGCACAGGGCCAGCAGGAGCGCCGGCGTCGCGGGCGCCTGGCCGTCGCCCGCGGCGTCCCACGACTGGATCGAGCTGCGCGCGGAGCCGTCGCGCAGCTCCGGGGGGATTCGCCGCACGTCGAGGGTCTCGGGCTCGCGTTCGAGGCTCACGAGGCCCCGCGCCGCCGCCAGCTCGAGGGTCTCGCCGCCGTCGCGGGCCACCCAGAGGACGCCGCCCTGGGCGCGCGCCTCCATGCACGTCGATTCGATGATCCGCTGGGCCAGGGGCTCCACCGCGAGGCACGTGAAGAACCCGATCGAGCGCTCGAAGAGCGACTGCTCGCTCATGTACTCGATGTTCTCCGCCAGCAGCCGCGCGTGCTCCGCCCGCAGGCGGCGGCGCTGCAGGAGCCCCTCGACGGAGGAAACCAGCGTCACGCGGTCGAAGGGCTTGAGCAGGTAGTCGTTCGCCCCGAGCTTCATGGCGTCGACTGCGGTCTTCACGTCGACCACGCCCGTCACCACGACGATGTCCTGGTCGGGGTCGCGCTCCCGGATGCGGTGCACGAGGTCGCAGCCGTCCATGCCGGGCATCACGAGGTCCGTGAGGACCACGTCGAAGGCCGAGCGCTCGAGGATGCGCAGAGCCTCCTCCCCGCTGCCCGCCGTCTGGGCCTCGTAGCCCTCTTCCGACAGCAGACCCTCGATCAGCTCGCGGAAGTAGCGCTGGTCGTCGACCGCGAGGATTCGCCCCTTGGGCATCGCCCCCCTCGAAAAGGCCCCCCCCGGCGCGAACGCCGGTTGCGCCTGCGCCGCCCCGCGCGCCCGGGCTTTCGACCGGGCGGCGTGACGCGCTGCCCTTCGCATCCTAAGCGCCCGTGATGGCGCTCCGCCAGTGTTCATCGGCGTCCGGGAGCCCGTTCTTCACCGGCCGGACGCTCGCGCCCGCCCCGCTGCGGACCTCCCCGATCAGCGAGTGGGGGGTGGCCTCGACGACCTCCACCGCGACGAGGGTCCCGGGGACGGGGCCGCCGTCTGCTCTCGCCGCGAAGTTCACGATGCGATGGTAGGGGTCGCGTCCGGCCCGCTGCCGCCCGCCGCGGCGGCTCGGTCCCTCGGCCAGGACCTCCGTGGTCTCGCCGACCCGCGCGCGGTGGGCCGCCAGGGTGAGCTCCCGCTGCAGCGACTGCAGCCGTTCGAGGCGGTCCTGGGCAACCGACTCGGGGACGCCGTCGGGAGCCAGCGCGGCCGGGGTCCCGGGCCGCGGGGAGTACTTGAACGAGAAGCCGTCCACGAACCCGACCTCCCGCACCAGGGCCAGCGTGTCCCGGAAGTCCGCCTCCGTCTCGCCGGGAAAGCCGACGATCAGGTCGGTGGTGATGGCGAGGTCCGGCCGCGCCGCCCGCAGCCGCCCGATCAGCCGGAGGTAGTCGTCCGTGCCGTGACGACGCCGCATGCGCCGGAGCACGGCGTCGGAGCCGCTTTGCACCGGCAGGTGGACGTGCGGGCACAGCGCCGGGATCTCCCCGTGCGCCCGGATCAGCTCGTCGTCGTAGAAGATCGGGTGTGGGCTCGTATACCGGATCCGGGCCAGGCCGGGGACGGCTGCCAGCCGCCGCAGCAGCGCCGCGAAGGGCACGGTGCCCGCCGTGGCGTCGGCGCGCCGCAGCCCGCGCGCCTCGTGGCGTCCGTAGGCGTTGACGGTCTGCCCGAGGAGCGTGATCTCACGGGTTCCGGCGGCCGCGAGCGACTCCACCTCGGCCACGATCGCGTGCGCCGGCCGGCTGATCTCCCGGCCGCGGGTCCGGGGCACGACGCAGAAGCTGCAGAAGAGGTCGCAGCCCTCCATCACGGTCACGTAGGCGCGCCCCGGGCGGGCGGTCGCGAAGTCCGGATGCCGCTCGGGAAAGTCGAAGCGCTCCGGGGAGTGGGACTCCTCGAGGCGGGCGGAACGCACGCCCCGCGTCGCCGCCTCGGCCATGGCCGGGACCCATCGGAGGTTGTGGGTCCCGAAGACGAAGTCGACGTGGCCGAAGCGGCGCATCAGGGCGTCGCCCTCCTGCTGGACCACGCAGCCGCCCACGCCCAGGGCCCGGCCCGGAGCGGCGGCCTTCCAGGCCCGCAGCCCGCCGAGGTCGCTGTAGAGGCGCTGCTCCGCCTTGTCGCGGATCGAGCAGGTGTTGACGATCCAGAGGTCGGCGCGATCGGGGTCTTCGCTGGCCGTATAGCCGTGGTGACAGAGGAGGTTCGCCACCTTCTCCGAATCGTGGACGTTCATCTGGCATCCGTAGGTGCGCAGCCAGAACCGCCGTGACTCGCTCACTGGCTCCTTCCGGTCGGGATGCCGCTCTTACCCAGGCGCGTAGGGGGGCAGCGCGTACACTACCCGACCGCTCGGCGCCCCGCCAAAACCGGGACAGGATTCGAGTGATGCTGCAAGGATGCAGGTTAAGTCTTTGAAATAAAACAGCTTTTTATAATAACTGAGTGGTCCGGCATACCTTCAAGCTCTAACAAATACTGTTTGACTAACCGCGAGAGCGAACGCATACTGCAATTGACGCGAAGCAGGGGGTCACACAGCCGATTCGACACGAGTTATGGAGTGGCGGTGGATCGGGCATTTCGCAGCGAAATGCCAACCTCTCACCCCCCATCATCTATCCACCGCCCTCCCCTTGTGAAACGCCCCGCCGCTCTGCCGGCGGGGCGTTGTTTTGGGGCGCCGGCGGCGGACGCTACAGCACCAGGCGATCGATCATCGCCGACAACTGCCGCAGGTTGCGGCACTCCTCCGACACGTCGCAGTACGGCCGGTAGCGGTCCATGACGCTGTCGCCGAAGCCCCACGCACTGGGACTCTCGGGGTTGAGCCAGACCACGTTCTTGGCCTTTTCGTGGATGTCGCGCAGGCACCAGGCGCGCGGGTCGTTGTAGTTGTTGCGGGCGTCCCCGAGGACGAGGACGGTCGTCTTGTTGTCGATGGCGGAGAGGAAGTTCTGCCAGAAGTGGTGAAAGGCGGCCCCGAAGTTCGATCGCGTGTAGACGTTGATCACGCCGCCGCCGTCCAGGGCCTGCTCGATGGAATCGTTGATGTCCCCCTCCTGGAAGAGCTGCGTCACCTCACCGAGCTCGGACACGAACACGAAGGAGCGGATCCGCGTGAAGGCCTCCTGGAGCTGGTAGACGAACTGCAGCATGAACCGGGACACGTTCGCCACGGAGGACGAGACGTCGCACAGGATCACGAGCTTCGGCCGGTCCTTCTTGCGCTGCTTGAAGGCCAGCTCGAAGGGGATGCCGCCGTGCGACATGTTGCGCCGCAGCGTCTGGTGGAGGTCGAGCTTGCCCCGCTTCAGGCGTCGGCGGCGGATGGAGAGGATGTTCTTGATCCGCTGCGCGAGACGCTCCACCACCTCGCGCATCTTCCGGATCTCCTCCTCGGTGAGGTGGTAGAAGCTCTTCTCCAGCAGCGTCTCGCGCCGGAACTTCTCCATGTAGTCGTGGTTGTGCTGCTGGAGCGAGCGCTCGGTGAAGTTGCGCACGCTCTTGCGGGCCGCCTCCATCAGGCGGTCGATCAGCGCGCGCAGCGCCGCCACCTCCTCCGGGGACATGCCGGCCGCTTCGAGGCGCGCCGCCAGATCGCGCAGCTCCTGGCCGGCGCCCTCGTAGTTCATCTGCTCGAGCATGCGCCGGCTGAAGAAGCCCACCTGCAGGAAGTTCTCGATCCGGTCGACCCCGGACTGGCTGGCGGCCGCCCGGATCAGCTGCTCGAGCTGGTCGAGGTCCGCGGTCAGCATGGCCTGAGCGAGCTCGGAGAGATCCCCCAGCTCCCCCTGCATGTTCTGGAGCTGCTCCGCGATCTGCCGGAGCAGGTCCTCGAGCTCGATGCCGAAGGCTTCCAGGCCCTCGGCCGCCGTGCCGAAGGCGTCCCTCAGGTGATCGTAGAAGCCCGACCAGAACAGCTCGAAGAGCTGGTCGAAGGTCGAGACCTCCTCGCCCCGCTTCACCATGGTCGCGCGCAGGGCGTCGCGGAAGACGTCGCGGTCGTCGATGGACAGCTCGTCCAGGGCCGCGAAGGCGTCGAGCGTCTCCGCCGTCGAGACCCGGATCCCGCTCTTGCGCAGGATGTTGGTGAACTCGAGGATCTTCTTCTGCATCGGCAGCGACCCCGGCCGGCGCGGCCGGTTAGTGCAGCGCGCCCTTCTTGGCGACGGTCCGCGTGGGCACGACCGTGGGCGCAGCCGCCGGCGCCTTCGCCTCCCCGGTCTTGCGCGCGAGCAGCCGGCTCAGGTCGCCCTGGACCCTCCGCACGTCGCCCTCGTACTTGAGGATGACGTTGAGGGTCTGGTTCACGACGTCCTCGTCCAGGTCGGTGGCGTTGAGCGCCAGCAGCGCCCGCGCCCAGTCCAGGGTCTCGCTGATCGACGGGATCTTCTTCAGGTCCAGCTCGCGCAGCCGCTGCATCATGCCCACCAGGTCGCGCATCAGATGCTCGTTCACGCCGGGGACCTTCATCTCGAGGATCCGCCGCTCGAGCGCCTCGTTCGGATAGTCGATGAAGAGGTGGAGGCAGCGGCGCTTGAGCGCGTCGCTCATCTCGCGGGCGTTGTTCGAGGTCAGGAAGACCAACGGCTTGCGGACGGCGCGCACCGTCCCGATCTCGGGGACCGTGACCTGGAAGTCGGACAGCACCTCGAGCAGGAAGGCCTCGAACTCGGGGTCCGACTTGTCGACCTCGTCCACCAGCAGCAGCGAAGGCTCCTCGGAGGTGATGGCGTGGAGCAGCGGGCGGGGCACGATGAAGTGCTCCGAGAAGAAGACGCTGTCCTCCTTGCCGATCCGTTCGGCCGCCTCGCTCAGGGTCTTGGCGCCGGCCATGACCTGAACGAAGCGCTCCTTCAGGATCTGGGTGTAGAGCAGCTGCTTGGAGTACTCCCACTCGTAGAGCGCCTTGGCCTCGTCGAGCCCCTCGTAGCACTGCAAGCGCACCAGCGAGCGGCCGGTGGCCGCCGCCACCACCTTGGCCAGCTCGGTCTTGCCCACGCCGGCGGGTCCCTCCACGAGCACCGGCTTCTCGAGCTTCTCCGCCAGGAACACGACCGTGGCGATCTTGCGGTCGCAGATGTACTTCTCCTCGCCCAGGAGCGTCTCGACCTTCTCCACGGAATCGAACATACGGCTCCCCTCGTGCGCCCCGGCTCCCCGACCCGCGCGGCGCTCTAGCTCATCAAATGCAGTACGTGGCCGAGCTTCGCCCGCTTCGTGCGCAGGTATTCCAGGTTCTTCTCGTTGGGTTGGATTTCGAGCGGCACCCGCTCGATGATCGTGAGCCCGTAGCCCTCGATCCCCGCGCGCTTCCCCGGGTTGTTGGTGATCAGGCGCATCCGGCGCACGCCCAGGTCGTTCAGGATCTGGGCCCCCACACCGTAGTCGCGAAGGTCGGGCGGGAAGCCCAGGCGCTCGTTGGCCTGCACCGTGTCGAGGCCCTCGTCGTCTTGGAGGCCGTAGGCCTTGATCTTGTTCTTGAGACCGATCCCGCGTCCTTCCTGGCGCATGTAGAGCACGATGCCGCGTCCCTCGTCCTCGATCATCTTCATCGCCGCGTGCAGCTGCTCGCCGCAGTCGCAGCGCAGGGAGCCGAAGGCGTCACCGGTCAGGCACTCGCTGTGCACCCGCACCAGCACCGACTCGTCCCCGGAGACCTCGCCCTTGACGAGGGCCATGTGGTCCACGTGGTCGATGTCGTTCTCGTAGACGAAGCTGCGGAAGTCCCCGAAGGCGGTCGGCATGGTCGCGGACGCTGCGCAGCGCACGAGCGTCTCGTTGCGCAGCCGATACTGGATCAGGTCGGCGATGGTGACGACCTTGAGGCCGTGGCGCCCCGCGAACTCGATCAGGTCGGGGAGCCTCGCCATGGTGCCGTCGTCGTTCATGATCTCGCAAATCACGCCGGCCGGCTTCAGCCCGGCGAGCCGTGCCAGGTCGACGGAGCCCTCGGTCTGTCCGGTGCGCCGCAGCACGCCGCCCTCGCGCGCGCGCAGCGGAAACACGTGACCGGGCCGCGCCAGATCGGTCGGCTTGGCGCCGTCGCTGATGGCGGCGCGGATCGTCGTGCAGCGGTCGGCCGCGGAGATGCCCGTCGTCACGCCGGAGCGCGCCTCGATCGACACGGTGAAGGCGGTTCCGAAGCCCGAGTTGTTCTCGTAGTCCGGGACCATCATGGAGAGGTGGAGGCTCTCGAGCTTCTCCTCCGTGAGCGAGAGGCAGACCAGCCCGCGGCCGTGCTTGGCCATGAAGTTGATCGCCTCCGGCGTCACCTTCTCGGCGGCCATGCACAGGTCGCCCTCGTTCTCGCGGTCGGCGTCGTCGACGAGGATGACCATGCGGCCGGCCTGGATCTCCCCGATCGCGGCCTCGACCGAGGCCAGCGCGCTCTTGGTGTCGGCGTCGGAGCGGTGGAGTTTGAGCCTGGACCGGGGCGTGGTCATCGGAGAATCGGACCTCCCGTACGGACCGCCCCAAGCGGTTCCGGCGGGCGTGCAGGTACCCACGCAGGGGCTCGGCCAAGCTATCAGCGGTTGACTGGGGTGTCAAACAAGACGCCCCATGGGGAGCCGCGTCCGTTGCAGGCGGAGCGCGTCGTACGCGCGCGGCCGCGCCGCGGCGACGGGGCCGGCGTTCAGCCGAAATTGGCCAGGACGCCCTTGAGAAACTCCTGCTGCGACACGCCGAACTTGTCGCCGAAGCGGTGGCGCTCGTCGAGGGTGCGGTAGAGACGCCGCAGCAATTCGCGGAAGGTCTCCAACACGCCCTCGCCGCGCATGGCGATCGCCGGGAACGCGGACACGTCGCTCCAGGCCTCGCGGATCTCCGACAGCGGCTTCACGTCCGGCAGGTCCCGCTTGTTGAACTGGATGACCTTCGGGATCTGCTGGAAGTCGATCCCGTTCGCCTTGAGATTCGCCTCCATGTCGCGCCAGGAGTAGGCGTTGGCGCTGGCGCACGAACGCTGCGAGTCGGCGATGAACGCGACGGCGTCGGCGCCCGCGAGCACGACCTTTCGCGTCGACTTGTGCATGACCTGTCCCGGCACCGTGAACAGCTTGATCTTGACCGAGAAGCCGTTGGCCGTGCCGAACTCGATGGGCAGGAAGTCGAAGTAGAGCGTGCGGTCGTCCGTGGTGTCGAGGGTGACCATCTTGCCGCGCGCATCGGGATCGATCAGCCGGTGCAGCTGCTGGAGGTTCGTGGTCTTGCCCGAGAGCGCGGGACCGTAATAGACCACCTTCACGGTGATCTCCCGCTCTCCCATGTTGATCTGGACCATTGCCGCGCGTACCTCTCGCCTGCACGGGGCTTCCGGCCCTTCCTGCATCGGCAGAAACGCATCCCCGGTGTAGTCCCCAGGGGGGATCTCACGGGCGGGGGCTCCATGTCGGCACCGGCCACCCGCCTGCTAGCTCTTGCGGAACGTCTCCAGGAGCGACCGGGCCGCCGAGGCGGGGGTGGTCCGCAGCGCCTCGACGTCGCGCTCGACCGGCTCGATGCGCGCCGCCACCGCCGGGTGGGCGCGGAAGGCCTCGTGCAGGCCCTCCTCGACGAGGCTCCACATCCAGGACCGCGCCTGCTCCCGGCGCCGCGCCTCCAGCTCGCCGCTGGCCGAAAGGGCCGCCCGGTGGGCCTCGACGGTCTCCCAGACTCCCGCCACCCCGTCCCCGGTGAGGGCGCTGACCGCCAGCACCCGGGGCCGCCAGTGGGGCGACGGGGGGCGCAGGAGGCCCAGCGCCCGCGTGTGCTCGGCCAGCGTGCGCTCGGCCGCCGGCCGCTGGTCGCCGTCGGCCTTGTTGACGACCAGAGCGTCCGCCAGCTCCAGGACGCCCTTCTTGAGACCCTGAAGCTCGTCACCGGCGCCGGGCTGCAGCAGCACCAGGAAGAAGTCCACCATCGAGGCCACCGTCACCTCCGACTGCCCGATCCCGACCGTCTCGATCAGCACCACGTCGAAGCCGGCCGCCTCGCAGAGGAGCATCGCCTCCCGCGTCCGGTGCGCGACGCCACCCAGGGAGCCGCTCGCCGGCGAGGGCCGGATGAAGGCGCCCTCGGCCCGGGAGAGGCGCTCCATCCGGGTCTTGTCGCCCAGGATGCTGCCCCCGGTGACGGGGCTGCTCGGGTCGACGGCGAGCACGGCGACGCGGTGCCCGCGCTCCAGGAGCTGGAGGCCGAGGGTCTCGATGAACGTGCTCTTGCCCACGCCCGGGGGCCCCGTGATCCCGACGCGCGCCGCGCTGCCGGTGTGGGGAACCAGCGCCTCCAGCAGGGCCCGCCCCCGGGCCGCGCGGTCGGGACGCGTGCTCTCGAGCAGCGTGATGGCGCGTGCGATCGCGCGGCGGTCCCCCCGGCGGATCTCCTCGAGGGACGGGCCGGCGGCCTCCGGGTCGGGGCTCACGGGGCCGTCACGCCCGGCGCGATCCGATCACCCGCAGGACCTCGCGGGCCGCTTCGGGCACGGCGGTGCCGGGCCCGAAGACGGCTCCCACGCCGCGCTCGCGCAGGAAGGCGTAATCCCGGGGCGGGATGATGCCGCCCACGACCACCGCGATGTCGCCGCCCCCCTGGCGGCGGAGCTCGTCCACGAGCTCCGGCACGAGCGTCTTGTGGCCCGCTGCCTGGCTCGAGACCCCGACGACATGGACGTCGTTCTCGATGGCCTGGCGCGCCGCCTCCTTCGGGATCTGGAAGAGCGGCCCCACGTCGACGTCGAAGCCCAGGTCCGCAAAGGCGGTGGCGATGACCTTCATGCCGCGGTCGTGCCCGTCCTGTCCCAGCTTGACCACGAGCATGCGGGGCCGGCGCCCCTCCCGCTCGGCGAACGCCGACACGTCGCGGCGGATGGCTTCGAAGTCCTCGTCACCGGCGTACACCCTGCCATACACGCCCGAGACGGTGTGCACGTCGGCGCGGTAGCGCGTGAAGACCTTCTCGAGGGCCGAGGAGATCTCGCCCACGGTGGCGCGGGCGCGCGTCGCCTCCACGGCCGACGCCAGCAGGTTGCCCTCGCCGGAGGCCGCCTCCCGCTCGAGGCGCGCGAGCGCCGCCTCCACCGCGGCGGCGTCGCGCGTGGCGCGGATCCGCTCCAGCCGACGGATCTGCGCCTCGCGCACCGCGTGGTTGTCCACGTCCAGGAGGTCGATCTCCACGTCGTCGTCCACGCGGTACTTGTTCACCCCGACGATCACGTCGTCGCCGCGATCGATGCGGGCCTGGCGGCGCGCCGCGCACTCCTCGATGCGCAGCTTCGGCATCCCCGCGACGATCGCGCGGGTCATGCCGCCGAGTTCCTCCACTTCGTCGATGATCCGGCTCGCCTCGGCGGCGACGCTCGCGGTGAGCGACTCCATGAAGTAGGAGCCGCCCCAGGCGTCGATCACGTGCGGAATGCCGGTCTCCTCCTGAAGGATGAGCTGGGTGTTGCGCGCGACGCGCGCGGTGGCGTCGGTCGGCAGCCCCAGGGCCTCGTCGTAGGCGTTGGTGTGGAGCGACTGCGTCCCGCCGAAGACCGCGGCCATGGCCTCGATCGTCGTGCGGATCACGTTGTTGATCGGATCCTGCGCGGTGAGGCTCGCCCCCGACGTCTGGCAGTGCGTCCGCAGCAACGAGGAGCGCGGGTCCTTCGGCCCGAAGGGCTCCAGCAGCTGCGCCCACATCAGGCGCGCGGCCCGCATCTTCGCGATCTCGAGGTAGAAGTTCATGCCGATGGCCCAGAAGAACGAGATTCGCGGCGCGAAGTCGTCGATGGAGAGCCCCTTCGACAGGCCCGCGCGCACGTACTCGAGGCCGTCGGCGAGGGTGAAGGCCAGCTCCAGCGTCGTCGTCGCCCCCGCCTCCTGCATGTGGTAGCCGCTGATCGAGATCGAGTTGAACTTCGGCATGTGCCGGCTCGTGTACTCGATGATGTCGGCCACGATCCGCATGCTGGGCTCGGGGGGGTAGATGTAGGTGTTGCGGACCATGAACTCCTTGAGGATGTCGTTCTGGATGGTCCCCGTGAGCTTCTCCAGCGGGCAGCCCTGCTCCTCGCCGGCCACGATGAAGCAGGCCAGGACGGGCAGCACGGCGCCGTTCATCGTCATCGAAACCGACATCTGCTCGAGCGGGATCTCGTCGAAGAGGACCTTCATGTCCTCGACGGAGTCGATCGCGACGCCGGCCTTCCCGATGTCGCCCACGACGCGCGGGTGGTCGGAGTCGTAGCCGCGGTGGGTGGCCAGGTCGAAGGCGACCGAGAGCCCCTTCTGTCCCGCGGCCAGGTTGCGGCGGTAGAAGGCGTTGGACTCCTCGGCGGTCGAGTAACCGGCGTACTGGCGGATGGTCCAGGTCCGGTGGGCGTACATCGTCGCCCGCGGGCCACGCACGTAGGGCGGCGCGCCGGGAACGGTGTCGGTGAACTCGAGGGCTTCGAGGTCGGCCGCCGTGTAGAGCGGCTTGACGCGCAGCCCCTCCGGCGTCTCCCAGACCAGGCTCTCCGGGTCGGCTCCGCGCAGGTCGCGCCTGGCGAGATCGCGCCAGGCCCCGAGGTCGGCCCGCCGCCCGCGGTCTCGGCTCATCGCACTTCTCCCGAGAAGCTGGACACCATACCCGTTTCGGGCGCTTGCGGCACGCGGCGCGCCGCCGACGCGCTTCACATCGCGCGCCGATAGCGCCCGCCCACCTCGAACAGCGCGCTCGAGATCTGTCCGAGGCTGGCCACCTTCACCGTCTCCATCAGCTCCGCGAAGACGTTCTCCCGCGACCGCGCCGCGCGCTGCAGCCGGAGCAGCGCATCCGGGGCGCGCGCGGCGTGCCTCGCGTAAAACGCCCGCAGGTTCGCGAGCTGCGCGCGCTTCTCGTCGTCGCTCGAGCGCATCAGCTCTCGCGCCTGCGGCGCCTCCTCCGGGTTCGGGTTCTCGAATGTGTTCACCCCGATGATCGGGAGCTCGCCGGAGTCCTTGAGCGACTCGTAGCGGAGACTCTCGTCCTGGATCCTGCCGCGCTGGTAGCCGGTCTCCATGGCGCCGAGCACGCCGCCGCGCGCCGAGAGCCGCTCGAACTCGCGCAGCACCGCCTCCTCCACCGCGTCGGTGAGCTGCTCGATCCCGTAGCTCCCCTGGAGCGGGTTCTCGATGTTCGCCATCCCGAACTCGCGGTTGATGATGAGCTGGATCGCCAGCGCGCGGCGCACCGACGCCTCCGTCGGCGTCGTTACCGCCTCGTCGTAGGCGTTCGTGTGGAGGCTGTCGCAGCGGTCCTGGAGCGCCAGCAGCGCCTGAAGCGTGGTGCGGATGTCGTTGAAGGCCATTTCCTGGGCGTGCAGCGAGCGCCCCGACGTCTGGATGTGATACTTGAGCTTCTGGCTGCGCTCGGAGGCGCCGTAGCGCTCGCGCAGCGCCACCGCCCAGATGCGGCGGGCGACCCGGCCGATCACGCTGTACTCGGCGTCGAGCCCGTTGCTGAAGAAGAAGGAGAAGTTCGGCGCGAAGGCGTCGATCGCCATGCCGCGCGCCGCGTAGTACTCGCACAGGGTGAAGCCGTTGGCGAGCGTGAAGGCGAGCTGCGTGATGGGGTTCGCGCCCGCCTCCGCCATGTGGTAGCCGGAGATCGAGACCGAGTAGAAGTTGCGCACGGCGTTCTCGATGAACCAGGCCTGGATGTCGCCCATCACCTGGAGCGAGAAGTCGGTGGAGAAGATGCAGGTGTTCTGGGCCTGGTCCTCCTTCAGGATGTCGGCCTGCACCGTCCCGCGGACGCGGCGCAGCACGTCGCTGCGGATGCGCGCGTAGGTCTCGGCGTCGACCACCTCGTCGCCCGCGATCCCGAGCAGGCCCAGCCCGAGGCCGTCGTGGCCCTCGGGACGCTCGCCCGCGTAGACCGGCAGCTCGCGTCCCTTGCGCGCCCGCTCGAGGCGTCCGGTCTCGCGCAGGTGCTTCTCGACGCCCTGGTCGATGGCGGCGTTCATGAAGAATGCGAGCACGGTCGGCGCGGGGCCGTTGATGGTCATCGAGACCGATGTCGTGGGACTGCCGAGGTCGAAGCCCGAGTAGAGCTTCTTGGCGTCGTCCACGGTGCAGACCGAGACGCCGGAGTTGCCCACCTTCCCGTAGACGTCGGGCTGCGGATCCGGATCGCGCCCGTAGAGGGTCACCGAGTCGAAGGCGGTCGAGAGGCGCGCCGCCGGCTGCCCGCGACACAGATAGTGGAAGCGCCGGTTCGTCCGCTCGGGCCCGCCCTCGCCCGCGAACATGCGCGTCGGGTCTTCGGCCTCGCGCTTGAAGGGGAAGACGCCCGCCGTGAACGGAAAGCGTCCGGGCAGGTTCTCCAGCCGGAAGTAGCGGACGAGGGCGCCCCACTCGTCGGTCCGGGGCAACGCGACCTTCGCCAGCCGCGTCCGCGCGAGCGTCTCCGCGCGGTTGGCGACGCGGACCTCCCGCCCGCGCACGCGGTAGCTCTGTTCCTCGGCAGCGTAGCGGGCCCGCGTCTCGGGCCAGGCGTCGAGCTGCTCGCGCTCCTCGTCGCCGAGCACGGCGAGCGCGGCGGCGTAGCGGTCGCGCAGGATCGCCACGGCCGGATCCCCACTGTCGGCGGCGGTCTCGGACCCGCCGGAGGGCTGCGCCGCGTCGGCGACCGGCGCGCCGATCTCGCGCAGCGCCCGGGTGATGGCAAAGGCAGCGCCGGCGCGTTCCGCCCGCACCTCGGTCTCCTGCCGCCAGCCGCGCACGGTCTCCGCGATCTCGGCCAGGTAGCGCCGGCGCGCCGGCGGGATCAGGGAATCGCCGCGCACGGGCGCCGTCTCGAGTTCGCCCTCGCCCGCCCCCGCCTCCTCGAACAGGCGGCGGCGCAGCGCCGCGTAGAAGCGGCCGCTCCCCGCATCGTCCCACTGGCACGCGATCGTGGGGAACACGGGCACCTCCGCGTCCGCCCGCTCGAAGTCCCCGCGGTTGCGCCGCCACTGCTTGCGAACGTCGCGCAGCGCGTCCTCCGCGCCCTGGCGGTCGAACTTGTTGAGTACGGTGAAGTCCGCGAGGTCGAGCATGTCGATCTTCTCGAGCTGCGAGGCCGCTCCGTAGTCCGGCGTCATCACGTAGACCGACACGTCGGCGAGATCCACGATCTCGGAGTCGCTCTGACCGATGCCGGCGGTCTCGACCAGGATCAGGTCGAAATCGGCCGCCTGAAGAATGCGAAGCGCGTCGCCGAGGGTGCGCGAGAGCGCGAGGTTGGCCTGGCGCGTGGCGAGCGAGCGCACGAAGACCCCGGGGCCGTGGATGGCATTCATGCGGAGGCGGTCGCCGAGCAGCGCCCCGCCCGAGCGGCGGCGGCTGGGATCCACCAGCAGCAGCGCGAGCGTCCGGTCCGGGAAGTCCAGACGGAAGCGGCGCACCAGCTCGTCCAGGACGCTCGACTTGCCGGAGCCGCCGGTGCCCGTGAACCCGACCACCGGCGCCGGCGGCCGGCGGCGCCGCCCGTCGAGATCCCGGCGCACCGCGGCGGCGGCCGCAGCATCCGGCATCTCCTCGAACCAGCTGATCAGCCGCGCCACGGACAACGGATCGCCCGCCGACAGGCACTCGACCTCGTTCGTCACGACCTCGAGGGTCCGCTGCGCGCACTCCGCGAGGAGGCTCCGGATCATGCCCGCGAGACCCAGCCGGCGGCCGTCCTCGGGCAGGAAGATGCGCGCCACGCCGAAGGCGTGGAGCGCCTCCGCCTCCGCGGGCGTGATGGTGCCGCCGCCGCCGCCGTAGACGCGGACGTTGCCGGCGCCCGCCTCGCGCAGGCGTTCCACCAGGTAGCGGAAGTACTCCATGTGCCCGCCCTGGTACGAGGAGACCGCGACCGCGTGCGCGTCCTCCTGCACGGCGGCCTCGACGACCTCCTCCACCGAGCGGTCGTGACCCAGGTGGATCACCTCGGCGCCCTGCGCCTGGAGGAGGCGGCGCATGATGTTGATGGCCGCGTCGTGCCCGTCGAAGAGCGACGCCGCCGTGACGACGCGCACCCGCTCGGGCGGGCGGGCCGCGGCGGCAACCGCGGCGCCCGCGCTCATCGCGCGCCCCCGCTGCCGCGGCGAGCGGATCCGCCCCGCTGCAACGCCTCCAGGCGGCGGGTGACGTGGTCGCGGTACTTCTGGATCTCGTCGCGCAAGGCCGTCAGCTCCGCGATGCGTCCGTCCACCTCGTCGACGTGCCGGCCGAGCTTCTCGTCGAGGCGTTCGAGCATGGCCCGCGTGGAGCCCGCGATCGCGTAGACCGCGTTGAGCTCCTTCACGTCCGCGAGCGCGAGACCGAGCGCCTTCAGCCGCTGGATGAAGCGCAGCCGCTCGACCTCGTCGGGGCCGTAGACGCGCCGGCCCCCGGCCCGGCGCCGGACCCCCGGCAGCAGCCCCAGCTCCTCGTAGTAGCGCACGGTCCGCGCCGAGAGGCCCGTCGTCTCACACACCTCCCCGATCGCCTGGAGCGAGTCCCTCGCATGGCTTTGCCAGTTCACGTTAACTGGCTAGCACGACCCCGGCAGCCCGTCAACCCCGCCCGGACCGGCCGCGAACCCGCGCCCCGGGGGCGCTACGTTGCGCCCCGAGGCCGACGCAACGTGGCGATCACCAGACGGCAGCCGGCGCTCGGGGGCGCCCCGCAAGCCCGGCTGAGCGCCCACAGCGCCGGCCGTCGCGGCCTGTGGGGAGCGCTCGTCCTCGTCCTGTGGCTGGGCCCGGTGTCCGGCGCCGACGCGGACGCTCCCGACGCGCGCGCCGCCCCGCCCGGGGCTCCGCGGGTCGAGCGGCCGGCGGCCGAAGCCGGTACCGCGCGCGGGCCAAGCCTGGCGAGCTTCCGGGCCCGGCGGCACACGAACGCCGTCAAGGCCGGCCTCGCGGCGAGCGGGACCGCGCTCCTGTGGTGGGGCGCCTGGCTGCGGCGGCGCGGCCGGCCCCATGCCTTCCGGCGGCAGCGCGACGCGCTGCTGCTGGCGCTGGGCCTCGCATCGGGGCTGGCCTGGTGGAACTTCGGGCAGTTCCACTTCCCGAAGTACGTCCATCCGGCGGACGTCTTCCATTACTACATGGGCGCCAAGTACTTCCCCGAGCTCGGCTACACGGGCCTCTACGAGTGCGTCGCGATCGCGGACCTCGGCGTGAGCCGCGCGCTGGCCGAGCACGGGGCGCGCATCCGCAACCTCGAGACCAACGTCCTGGAGCCGGTGGGTCCGGTCCTCGACGACCCGTCGCGCTGCCTCCGGCGCTTCACGCCGCAGCGATGGAAGGCGTTCCGCCGCGATGCCCACGCGTTCCGCAGCCGGCTGGCACCGAGCGTCTGGCGCAAGCTGCGGACCGACCACGGCTACAACGGCACGCCCGTCTGGGGGATTCTCGGGTCCACGCTCGCCAACACCGGCCCCGCCACACCGAGCCGGCTGCTGGCCCTGGCGCTGCTCGATCCCGTGCTGCTGCTCGTCATGTGGGGCTGCGTGGCCTGGGCCTTCGGCTGGCGCGTGCTGTGCGTGGCGCTGCTCTTCTGGGGCACGAACCACCTCGGCCAGTTCTCCTGGATGGGCGGCAGCTACCTGCGCCAGGACTGGCTCGCCGCCGCGGTCGCCGGCATCTGCTGCCTGCGCCGCGACCGGCCCACCGCCGGTGGCTTCCTGCTCGCGACGTCGGCCTTCCTGCGCATCTTCCCGGCGCTGCTCCTGGGTGGGCTGGCGCTGCAGGCCGCCGCCCGCATGCTGCGTCGCCGCCGCTGGACGCTCTCGCCGTCGCACGGGCGGGCGGCGCTCGGGGCGCTGCTGGCGGCCGGCATCCTGCTGCCGCTCTCGGCGGTGGTGGCCGGCGGCCTCGGCGCCTGGCCCGCGTTCGTGGCGAACAGCCGGCTGCACGTCGGCACGCCCCTCGTGAACCACGTGGGCCTGCGCACCGCGCTCTCCCACGACCCCGCGTCGCGCGCCGAGCAGAGCTTCGACAGCAGCGCAGACGACCCCTACACCGACTGGAAGGCCGCGCGCCGCGACACCTTCGCCCGGCGGCGGGTGGTCTTCGCCGCGCTCGTGCTGGCCTTCGCCGTCCTGCTCGCGCGCGCGGCGGAGCGCCACGAGGACTGGGGCGCGGCGGTGCTCGGGATCGGCCTGCTCCCCGTCGCTGGCGAGGTCACCGGCTACTACTACGGGATCCTGCTGGGCTACGCCTTCCTGTGGCCCCTGCGCCCGGGCATCGGCGTCGCCTTGTGCGCCCTCTCCTGCCTGTCCTGGCTCACTGTCGAGATCTGGCACTGGACCGATTCCAGCCTCGTCGCCACCAGCCTCGCCGCCACCGCCTTCGTCCTCTACGCCACGATCGCCACGCTCCGTTCCCCCACCCCACCTCATCACCAGGCGGACGCGGCCGCGGCGGACGTCGCCGCGATCTAGAGCGCAAGCCCACGACGAACCGACGCGTCGCCTCGGCACAAGGCGGCCGGGAGCGACGGGGATCCCGCAGCGAAATCAAGCGCAGGCCAACGACGAACCAACGCGTCGCCTCGGCACAAAGCGGTCGGGACCGAGGAAGATCCCGCAGCGAAATCAAGCGCAGGCCGCCCTGGGTCTCCGCACGGCACTGCGCCTCGCACGGGTGCCTTCCCGTCGGCACGGCGAGCCGACCGTTGGCGGCCGAGCCATTCGCGGAGGGATCTTCCTCGGTCCCGGCCGCCGCCCCCCACCGGCTCGCACCTGCGCCACCCGCGCCTCGACCTCCCGACCCCGCTTCACGTCGACTCGCCGCGTTCCCGGGCGCGACGACCCGACTCGGCGCGGTAGACGCGCCCCGGCAGCGGGCGCTTCAGGACCTCGTGCTCCAGCCAGGCCGCCGCGTCGACCAGCGCCGCCAGGTCGACTCCCGTCTCCACCCCTTCCCGCTCGAACAGCGCCACCACGTCCTCCGTCGCCACGTTGCCCGAGGCCCCCGGCGCGTAGGGGCAGCCGCCGAGCCCCCCCACCGCGGCGTCGAAGCTGCGGATCCCCGCCTCGAAGCCGGCCTGCACGTTGGCGAGCGCGCGCCCGTAGGTGTCGTGCAGGTGCAGCGCGATCCGCTCGAGCGGCATCTCGGCCGCCACGGCGTGGACCAGATCCCGCACCTGCGCGGGATGGCCGACGCCGATCGTGTCACCCAGCGAGATCTCCGACGCCCCGCCGTCGAGCAGGGCGCGCGCCAGCTTCACCACGGCGCCCACCGCGACCGCGCCCTCGTAGGGGCAGCCGCAGACGGTCGACACGTAGGCCCGGACCGGGACGCCGTCGACCGCGGCGCGCTCCAGCACCGGCCGCATGCGCTCCAGCTGCTCGGCGACGGAGCAGTTCACGTTCTTGCGGTTGTGGGTCTCGCTGGCGGAGATGAAGGTCGCCGCCACCGTCGCGCCGCCCGCCGCGCGGAAGCGCGCGTAGCCCCGTTCGTTCGGCACCAGGGCGCTGTAGGTCACGCCGGGATGCGCCGGCAGCGACGCCGCCAGCGCGTCGGCGTCGGCGAGCTGGGGGATCCACTTCGGCGAGACGAAGGAGGTGACCTCGATGCGGCGCAGACCCGCGGCCGCCAGGCGCGCGATCAGCTCCCGCTTCGCGGGCGTGGCAACGGCTTCGGGTTCGTTCTGGAGCCCGTCGCGCGGACCGACCTCGACCACGAGGACGGCGGGCCCGCCGCCCTCACCCTTTGTAGGTGTAGAAACCCCGCCCAGACTTGCGCCCCAGGTAGCCCGCTTCGACCCGCTTCTTGATCTCGAGGCACGGCGCGTAACGCGGCTCGCCGTACTCGCGGTACAGGCTGTCCAGGATCGCGTACACCACGTCGAGGCCGACCAGGTCCGCCAGCGCCAGCGGGCCCAGGGGATGGTTGCACCCGAGCTTCATGCACTCGTCGATCCCCTTGGCCTCGGCGACGCCCTCCTGCAGCGCAAAGGCGGCCTCGTTGATCATCGGGAACAGCACCCGGTTCACGACGAAGCCGGGCGAGTCCTTCACGTCGATCGGCACCTTGTCGAGCTTCTCCGCCAGGCCCCGGATCGCCGCGACGGTGGAGTCGTTCGTGCGCATCCCCCGCACGATCTCCACCAGCTTCATGGCCGGGACCGGGTTGAAGAAGTGCATGCCCACGAAGTGTCCGGGCCGACTCAGGAACGAGGCCAGCTTGGTGATCGAGAAGCTCGAGGTGTTGGTGGCGATGATCGCCTCTTCGCTCACGATCCCGTCGAGCTTCTCCAGGATCTCGCGCTTGAGGTCGAGGTCCTCGGGGGCGCACTCGATCACGCGCTCGCAGCCCTTCAGCTCCTCGAGCGGCACCACGCCGCGGATGCGCTCCATGGCCTCGGCGGCCTCCGACTCGCCGATCTTGTTCTTGGCGGTGAGTCGCGACAGGGACGCCTGGATCCGGCCCAGGCCGCGGTCGACCGACTCCTGCCGACGGTTCTGGAACACGATCTCGTAGCCGGCCTGGGCCGCGACCTGCGCGATCCCGCAGCCCATGGTGCCGGTACCGACGATGCCGATGGTGTGTAGCTGCATGGCTACACGAGCTCCACGCCGAGGGCCACGGCCTCGCCGCCGCCGATACACAGGGTCGCGATTCCCCGCTTGTGGCCCCGGTCCCGGAGGGCGTACAGGAGCGTCACCAGCACCCGCGCCCCCGAGCATCCGATCGGGTGGCCGAGCGACACGGCGCCGCCGTTCACGTTCACGCGCTCCATGTCGATGCCGTGCTCCTTCGCGGCGGCCATCGTGACGCCGGAGAAGGCCTCGTTGATCTCGTAGAGGTCCCAGTCCCCCGACTGCGTGCCCGTCTTCTCGTAGAGCTTCGCCAGCGCGCTCACCGGGGCGATCGTGAACCACTTGGGTTCGACCGCGGCGGTCGAGTCGCCGACGATGCGCGCCAGCACGGAGTAGCCGTTCGCCTTCGCCGTCTGCGATGAGCAGACGAGAAGCGCCGCCGCCCCGTCGTTGAGGGTGGAGGCGTTGGCGGCGGTCACCGTCCCCTGCTTCGAGAAGGCCGGCCTCAGCTTCGCCATCTTGCCGGGATCCCCCCCGCGCCGCGGCTCCTCGTCTTCGTCCACCAGCAGCGGCTCTGCGCGGCGCTGGGGGACGGAGACCGGGATGATCTCCTCCTTGAAGCGGCCCTCCTTCTGGGCCGCCACCGCGCGCCGGTAGCTCTCGCCGGCGAAGGCGTCCTGGTCCTCGCGGGTGAAGCCGTACTTCTCGGCCACCAGGTCGCCGCAGTTGCCCATGTGCATGTCGTCGTAGGGATCCCACAGGCCGTCGTGGATCATGGTGTCGATGATCTGACCGTTGCCCATGCGGTAGCCGCCGCGGGCGTTCGGCAGCGCGTACGGGGCGTTGGTCATGGATTCCATGCCCCCGGCGACGATCACCTCGGCGTCGTCCGCCAGGATCTCGCGGCGCGCGAACATCACGGCCTGGAGTCCGGAGCCGCACACCTTGTTCACGGTGATGGCGCCCGCCGAGACCGGCAGCCCGGCCTTGATCCCGCACTGGCGAGCCGGCGCCTGGCCGATGCCGGCCGAGAGCACGTTGCCCATGATGACCCGCTCCACCTGCTCCGACGTGGCCCCGGCGCGCCGCACCGCCTCCCGCACCGCCACGGCGCCGAGGTCGGGTGCAGACAGGGACGAAAACACGCCCTGGAACGACCCGATGGGGGTCCGTGCGGCGCTGGCGATGACGATTTCCTTCTGGCTCATGCCGTCTCCTGGTGAATGCGAGATCCTGGTGTGGGGTTCGGGGGGATGGAGTGCGTGTACGGTCGCGCGCGTGCGCGCGGATCCCAACCTAACCGATCGCCGCCGTCGGAGTCAATCGAATCCGATCGAGCAACCTTACGAATAGCCGAGTGTTTTCAGACGCTTGGCGCGGCGCGACCAGCGCGGCTCGAGCTTGACCCACAGCGCGAGGTGCACCTGCGAAGCCACGAGGCGTTCGATCTGGCGGCGCGCGCGCATCCCGATGCGCTTGATCACCGCCCCGCCTGCGCCGATCACGATCTGCTTCTGCGAGCGGCGTTCCACGAGCAGGTCGGCGCGGATGCGCACGAGGTCCGGACGGCTCTCGTCGAACTCGACGACCTCGACCGCCAGCGCGTAGGGCAACTCCTGGGCCAGCTCCTCGAAGGCGGCCTCGCGCACCAGCTCGGCGCTGAGGAAGCGGAGCGACCGGTCCGTGATGGCGTCAGCCGGGTAGAGGGCCGGACCCTCGGGAAGCCGGCGCACGACCGCCTCGAGCAGCTCCGCCGTGCCCTCGCCCGTCGCGGCCGAGACGCGCAGCGTCGCGGCCGCACCGGTTGCCTCATCCGGGGGCCAGGGCGCCGGCGCCGCCCCCGGCAGGTCGAGCTTCGTTCCGACCAGCAGGAACGACGCGTCGCGCTCGCCGAGCGCCGCGCACAGCTCGGAGTGCTCGGCCTGCCAGCCCCGGGCCAGATCGACCAGGACCAGCCCCAGATCGCAGTCGGCCGCCGCCTCCTCCACCAGCTCGTTCAGGGCCCGGTTGATGGAGCGGCTCGCGGCGTGCCGGCCCGGTGTGTCGTGAAACAGGATCTGGGCGCCCTCCAGTGTCAGGATCCCGAGGATGTCGCTGCGCGTCGTCTGGGGCTTCGCCGTCACGATCGCGAGCTTTTCGCCCAGCAGCCGGTTGAGCAACGTCGACTTGCCCGCGTTGGGAGGGCCCAGGATGGCGACCACGCCCGTGCGATGCGGCCCGGCCTCAGCCACCGGCGGCTTTTTCGGATGCGAGCGCCTTGGCCGCGGCGGCGTTCTCGGCCGCCCGCTTCGAACGGCCGACCCCACGGCCCCAGGGCTGCTCGTCGATCCAGACCTCGACGCTGAAGCGCCGGTCGTCGTCTTCGATGCCGGTGTCCGTCACGGTCCGGTAGCAGGGCGTGCTCTGGAAGCGCGCGTGGGCGAGCTCGTTGAGCTGCGTCTTCGCGTCCCGCCGCGGAGGAACGCTCTGCGGCTCGATCGCGCCGCCGAACACGCGCTCCAGGAAGCGCTCCGCGGCCTCGAGCCCGCCGTCGAGAAAGATCGCGCCGAGCACGGCTTCGAAGCAGTTGGCGAGGATCGTGTCCTTGTCGTCCCCCCCGGAGAGCCGCTCGGCCCGCCCCAATTTGATGAAGGCGCCCAGGCCCAGCCCCCGCGCCCGCTCCGCCACGGAGCGCTTGTTCACCAGCGCCGATCGGGCCCGCGTGAGGTGCCCCTCGCTCCAGCTCGGGTTCGCCTCGTAGTGGCGGTGGGCCACGATCATCCCGAGGACCGCGTCGCCCAGGAACTCGAGCCGCTCGTTGCCGCGGCTCCCGTCCCGCTCGTGGGCGTACGACGGGTGGGACAGCGCCGTCTCGACGAGCTCCGGATCCTCGAAGCGGTATCCGAGCATCTCGTCGAGCGAGGGCCCGCTCGGCTCCGGCGTCATCGGCGCGGCCTCGCGATCCACCCGCCTCCCAGCACCACGTCGCCGTCGTAGAAGACGGCCGCCTGCCCCGGCGCCACGGCGCCCACCGGCTCGTCGAAGCGGATGCGCGCGCGGCCGCCCTTGCGCGGCTCGACGTCGGCGTGCACGCCCGCGTGCCGGTGACGCACGCGCACCGCGGCGCGCAGCGGTCGAGTCGGCGGCTCGCCGGCCACCCACGACACGCACTCGAGATCGGCGCCCCGCGCCCGCAGCGCCGCCGCACTCCCCACGCGCACGCGGTTGCGCGCGGCGTCGACGGTGGTCACGTAGGTGCGCTCGCCGGCGGCGACGGCGAGGCCCCGCCGCTGGCCGACCGTGAAGCGGTGAATGCCGCCGTGACGCCCCAGCACGCGGCCGCGGCCGTCGACGATCTCGCCCTCGCCGGGCAGCGCCGCGGGACGAATGCGCTCAACGGCGGCCGCGTAGTCGCCGTCCGGGACGAAGCAGATCTCCTGGCTCTCGGGCTTGTCGGCGGTGCCCAGGCCGAGCCGGCGGGCCACGGCCCGGACCTCGGCCTTCTTCATCCCGCCGAGCGGGAAGTGCACGGCGCCGAGCTGCGCCTGCGTGAGCTCGAACAGGAAGTAGGTCTGGTCCTTGCTCGCGTCCTCGGCCCGGCGCAGGCGGCGCAGGCCCGTCTCGGGGTCGACGTCCACGCGGGCGTAGTGGCCGGAGGCGACGGCGTCGGCGCCGAACACCCGCGCCCGCTCCGTCAGGTACTCGAACTTGAAGCGCGAGTTGCAGGGGACGCAGGGAATCGGGGTGCGGCCGGCGAGGTAGGCGTCGGCGAAGGCCTCCACCACCTCCTGGCGAAAGCGTTCGGTGTAGTTGGCGACGAAGAAGCGGATCCCCAGCCGCTCGGCCACGCGCCGCGCGTCGTCGGCGTCGACCAGCGAGCAGCAGCGCGAGGCACTGCCGGCCAGGTGCAGCGTGACCCCGATCGTCTCGTAGCCGCGGTCGGCCATGAGCGCCGCCGCGACCGACGAATCCACGCCGCCCGACATGGCCACGACCACGCGCTGTCGGCCCGCCGGGCTCACGCGCTCACGGCCCGCCGGGCGCGCTCGACGAGGTCCGGCAGGACCAGCAGCGTCCGCTCGATCTGCGCCGCGTCGACGCCCCAGCCAACGCTGAAGCGCAGCGCGCCGCGCGCCGCCTGCGGTGTGCGGCCCATGGCGATCAGCACCGGAGACGCCTCGATCGAGCCCGAGGCGCAGGCGGCGCCGGCGGAGACGGCGATACCCTCGAGGTCGAGGGCCTGCATCAGCACCTCGCCGGCGGCGCCCTCGAACTCGACGTTGAGCGTGTTCGGGAGCACGTGGCGCGCCGAGCCGTTGCGCCGCACGCGCGGGATCTTCGCCCGGATCCCCTCCCAGAGCTGATCGCGCAGGCGCGCCGCGTGGTCGATCCGATCTGGGAGCTCGCGCTGCGCGAGGCCGCACGCGACGCCGAGCCCGATCGCGCCCGCGACGTTCTCGGTGCCGCCGCGGCGGCGCTGCTCCTGGGGGCCGCCGTGCAGCAGGGGCTCGAAGGCCAGGCCGCCGCGCACGACGAGGCAGCCCACGCCCTTCGGCCCGTTGAACTTGTGCGCGGACAGGGACAGCAGGTCGGCGGGCACGCGGCCCAGGTCGATCGGGAGCTTGCCGACGGCCTGGGTGGCGTCGCTGTGGACCAGCACGCCGCGCTCCTTCGCGTGCGCCGCGATGCGCTCCACGGGCTGGACGACCCCCGTCTCGTTGTTGGCCCAGATCACCGAGACCAGCGCCGTTTCCGGCTCGATGGCGGCGGCCACCGCATCAACGTCCACGCGCCCGTCCGCGTCGACGCCCACGCGCGTCACGCGCCAGCCGTCGCGCTCGAGCCGGCCGAGCGGCGCCTCCACCGAGGGGTGCTCGATCGCGCTCGTCACCACGTGCCGACCGACGTCGGCGCGCGCCCGCAGCACG
>JAOTUO010000275.1 GCA_029863845.1 Myxococcales bacterium | reverse complement strand
GCGGAAGAATGCATGGTCCTGCTTCCAATCCTCCCAGCGCTCGGGTGAAAAGTGGGGCTTGCACCGCTCCGACGACTCGAGGAGGAGCCCGGCCGTCGCCACGAGCTCGTCGGTTGCCAGATCGCGCGTCGTGGCCCTACGGAGCTGGTGCGCACCGAAGCCGTCTTCGACCTCCGCGGCGAGGTAGCAATCGTAGAGGCGCGTATGCCCCAGCTCCGGTGCGTACTTCCCCCCCATGTAGTAGTGGTAGACGTCCCAGTAGTTCTCGAGTTGGAGAAGCCCGTCGGCCGTGAGCTGCATCAGGTTCCACCAGCAGAGGCCCGCCACGAGGCTCGCGGTGATGGCGCCGTACTTCAACCAGCGATTGATGCGCTCCGGGAGCCGACGCCGCAGCGCCGGTGAGCATGCGAGCAGGAACAGCGTCGCCACTACCGCCACGACGAACTTTGCGCGGGAGACAACCTCGAATTCGTGTGTCCACGGATAGTGGGCGCGAAGCGACGGTGACTGAAGCTGACCGAGTGCCGGCCATCCCTCAGGGACTGTCGAGTACGCGCGAAGCCCGCTGATCGCCGACAAGGTCCCCCGGGCCGCCTCGTTGCGCAGCCTCAGGTGGGTCACTTCCAACGGCGGATCGAATCGGGTCTGGCGGTTTCGGAAAACAGGGCCCCGCTCCGGCGATGCTTCTACATTCCAGATTCTCTGCCACGTGACTCCATCATTCTGCGATGCCTCCACCCCATAGCGGTCGTTGGGTGGAGCCTGGAGCACGAGTGCGGCGAGTCTCGTCGGCTTTCCGAAATCGAACTCGATCGTCCCCTTGCCGGCGGCAAGCCAGACCGTCTTGAGAGCCGAGGACCGGTCGGACTCGGGAGGGAGCGGGCCGCGCAACATGTTCCGGACGTAACCCATCGTGCTGACGGTCTGCGCCTGGGCGGGGACCAGGATGTTGTCGCCGGCGCCCGCGAGCGCGAAGGGTTCCACGATGAGCGGTGCCGCGATCAGGCCGACTGCAACCGCCACCGCAACGAGCGCGGCCCGGACCGGACTCCGCCGGCTCGGACGGCTCGGCTCCATGGATCCCACGGTCATCTCCGCTCCGCGACGAACCGTGTCGAGCCCATCCATCGAGATCCGTAGCGGGGCGGCGAAGATCGAGTCCCGCGAGGAGAAGGAACTTCACCCATGGTCCGGCGCGGGAGGCTCCACGAGCGGCTCCAGCGCGAGCGCCTGGGGACGGCCGCGTCCCGAACGGTCTGCCGCATCACCAGCCCGCTGGGTGCGCTTCTCTCGAAGGGGAAGGCGTGGTTCCCCACCCGGTCCCGATCAGGATGCCACAAGTCGACTCCCCGGTCATCGCTCGCCGCTGCCGCGCGGCGAGGCGGCGGACGAGTGCTGGGCCCACGGACCTCCCTCACGGGCGCTGGGCGCGATCTTCTTCGCGCAAGCGAGCCTTTCCGCGATCGCGGCGGCGGCGAGACGATGGCCCGCGGCGTTCCAGTGCGGGTCCTCCCAAAGCGTCAGCTCCTCTCCACCCTCGGCCGCCGCACCCAGCGGCGGGGCGAGGTCCAGGACCTGGACGCCCTCCCGGCGTGCGATTCGCGGGTAGAACTCATGAAGCACTCCCCCTTGCCGCCCGGGGCGCGACGGGATCAGCACCCAGAGAAAGTCGACGTCGTTCTTGCGTAGCTGCTCGACGAAGGCATGCAGCACCGCTTCGTTCAGAGGAAAATCGATCTTGCCAGAGCACCCGACGTCCATTCGTACCGCGAGCCCAGTCGAGTAACTGTAGTAGCTCCATAGGAAGCTGTGGGCCATGAGCCAGGCGTGAAGCCGGTGCACCAGGGTTCGATCCGGCACCGGGACGTTCCGAAGCTCGAGGCCGTCGCTCGACTTGCGAACGAAGTAGGGCTTCGGGTAGCCGTACATGCTCGGGCAGCTGGTCTCGAGCAAGTCGTTCTCGTAGATCAGCAGGACGACCTCATGCGGACGATAGCGGTGCCCTTCGTTCCTGTAGAAGAGGTACTGCTGATCGGTGCCGTATCCGGAAACCGCACCGTTGATGAACTCCCAGCCTCGGTCGACACCCAAAACCGGCCATTGATCGACACCTGAAAACCGGCCAACGGGGGGGTGGTCCCGGACGTTGACCCGGGCGGGGGAGTGTGGTCTCCCGCCGGGATGGCAAACGTCCTGGACAACGAGAAACGACAGCAGATTCTGGCACTTGGGCGCCTCGGGTGGTCGCTTCGGCGGATCGAGGTGGAAACGGGGGTGCGTCGCGAGACGGCGAGCGCGTACCTGAAGGCCGCGGGCATCGGGGTGCGCTCTCCGGGTCGCTGGGGGCGGCCGCCCCTACGGCCCTCCGAGTCGGAGACCCCCCGGGAGTTGTCATAACCGGGGGTTGTCGGACATCCGAGGCCCGCTTGAATCGCCTATCCGCCCCTACGGGGAAGCCCCTCGGCGGGCCGATTTCGCTTCTCCTGATGGGGTTGGGTGCGTTGTCGCTGCGTCCCCGCGCCCCTGCAGGTGGATCCAAGAAAAAGTGACACTTTCGGGTCAAGATGTCCCACCCACGAACGTGCAATGCCGTCGCCGCATGGTGTGGCCGTCGGCTGCACCCTCGAGCGCTCTCCTGAGCGCGGGAGAATCGATGTGAGAGTGAGCCCCCGTTTCGCTGCAATGGTCGCGCTTCCGTGCTTCCTGCTAGCCGCCCCTGGGTTGGCTGAGAAGCCGAAGACAGTCGACATCGTCAGCTCGATTCCGCTGAACGTGACCGTGGACAACGTGCTGACCGTCGACGAGCTGCCGCCGGTCGAGATCGCCGTCGGCCAGCAGGTCGAGGTCGTGACGGAGCCTCCCTTCGTTCCCGCGGAGATCCTGATCCTCCAAGCGTTCGCGGACTCGAACTCGGGAATCGTGCAGGTCACCATCCCCAAGGACATGGTGCTGCAGACCATCATCGTAGAGCCGGGAAGCCTCGACACCGACCCCGGCCTCTACAACTGTGGGGCAGACGTCCGGTGGCCGTCCAACGACAACCCGACGGACCCGCTGAGCACCGAGCGGTACATCGTCGCTCACAACTGGGGCGGCGCGAATCAGATCTCGCTGAACTACGCGATGCCCTACGATCTCCTGCTGCCGCAGGGCACGGTGCTCGACGCGCAGGTCGGGCGCGTCGGCAGCAGCGGCTACTGCCAGGCGATCATCGTCCTCACCGGCACGACGCGCTAGGAGCTCGAGCGGGTAGGCCGGATAAGCGGGCGATGTGTCGAGGGCCGATAACACTCGTTCTGACAACTCCTGGGGGGATCTCAGGCTACTCGGAGCCCGTAGGCGGCCTGATCGAGACCGCGAAGGTCAACGGCCTCGAGCCCTTCGCGTACCTCCGGTACGTGTTCCCGGAACTCCCGAAGGCGACGACGCTCGATCAGGTCGAGGCGCTGCTGCCGAGCCACGTCGACCCCGAGCGCCTGCAAGACCCCAGCCAGTTCAGCCCGGCCGGCTGACGGGCTTCGTTAACCGCTTACAATGTTTCCGCGCGTCTCCTGGATCGCCCAGCCGCGGGGCTACTTCCCCTCGTCCTGCTTCGAATTGACCGAAGACCTGTTATCGGACCCCAAGCGATCCCCCGCTTTTTCGACCTAGCCGCCCGAATCCGGGTGACGCCATGCCGACGATCGGGACGCGGGTGGGCGGAGCGGCCGGCGGTGGCCGTCGCCACGCGGGTCAGCCCGTCTCCGGGCCCGCGGCGCGGGCGTTGCGGCGCGCCCCGCGTCTCCGGAGGCGTCGAGGTTGCGCAGCCACTTCCGGATGGCCCGGCTGCGCAGCGTCGGTGCCGGTGCCGCGTCGGAGACGACCTCGGTGAACGACTGGGCTTCCGAGCCGTAGTAGAACGTGTCGCGGTAGACCCCCACGCTGAATCGCTGCGGGTCCGCGCCAAAGAGACTCCGGCCGACGAATCCGGGCGGCTTCGGCACGCCCAGGATATCCAGAACCGTGGGCGCCAGGTCCACCTGGCTCGCGAATCCGGCGGTATCCAGATCGCGCAGGGCGCCCGGATCGCGGGTGACGAAGATCAGGGGCAGCCGCCCCAGGCGGCGGTACTCGTCGGGCGGCACCGTCTCCCGGTACTCCACGCCGGGCTGCGGCGTGTGGTCGGAGGTCACGATGACGAGCGTGTGATCGTCGAAGAGGCGCTCCTTCTCGAGCTTCTCGAAGAAGGTGCGCAGGCAGTGGTCCGCCCAGTGGAGGGCGTTGAAGAGGCCCACGTTTCGCCGCTGAAGCTCTTCGGGGAGGTGCTCCCGGGGGAAGCCCTGAAAGGGTCCGGGCTGGTGCAGGTCGATCGTCTTCAGCACCACGAAGACCTTGCGGTCGCGGTTCTCCCGCAGGATCCGGATCCCCTCGTGGTAGACGACCTCGTTGTTGAAGCCCCAGCTCGAGCGCCAGGGGGCATCGTAGCGCTCGTCGAGCTCTTCGAAGGCGTAGTAGTGGTCCATCTGGAACAGGCGCGTGTAGGTGACGAGCTCGTTGCCGTAGTGCTTGCTCACCCCCCTCACGTAGTACGACTCGAAGCCGAGGGAATCGCGCAGGACCGACAGCAGAGACTCCCTGCCCCCGGCCCAATCGGGGCGGAGCCGCGACAGGAACATGCTGTTGAGACCCCAGTCGCTGGGCATGTTGGACGTGAAGAAGCGGTCCGAATGCGGGTAGCGGCTCACCAGCTCGTCCAGGAAGGGCGTGGCCTCCTTCGGGACCCGCGGGTTGTAGTGATGGAGGTAGGCCGCCGGCAGGGACTCGAGGATCAGGAGCGCGATCCGGCGAATCTCCGGAATCCGCCCCGGCGCGGTCTCAGGCACGGGCGAATCCGCTGCGAGCAGCGCCAGGTCCTCGAGCACGGACCGTTCGTCGGGCGAGTAGGCCTCGAAGGCCCGTCGCGGGCGCGACCGCTCCAGGCTCACCGACCTCGCGATCACCGCGAACAGGTTGCCTACGATCGGAGCGGAGACCTTCTCCAGGTAGGCGTTGCGCGACTCGTTGAGGAAGCGGTCCAGGGGCCGCTCGGCGCGGGGCATCTCGGCGCGGGCCGCAGCGACGAGAGGAACGCCCGCGGCGATCCACGCCGCCGCGAGCAGCGCCAGCGCCCAGCGCGACGGCCGGCTCCGGCCGGCCCGCGCCAGGAGGCGCCCGTTCACCCGCGAGAGCGCCCAGAGCCCGACGGCCCCCGCCGCGACGAGCAGCGCGCTCTGCGGGGTCAGCGTGCCGCGAATGGCGTGCCGGTTGAGGTTCACGAACAGCACGGGCTCCACGTGCTCGAGGGTGATGTAAAAGTAGACGACGTCGACCGCGAGGATCGCCGCCGCGATGGCGAAGGCCGCGTGGGCGAGACGCAGCGTGGCGGGTCGCGGCGCCAGGGCGAAGACGGCGTAGGCCGGCAGCACGAAGAAGAGATCCTTCGCGACGCCGAGGACGGCGGCGTGCAGCGCGGCGGCCCGTGCCGCCGGGTCGTGATCGAGCTCGAGGAGCGATGCCAAGTGCAGCCGACACAGGAAGTCGAGCGTCGCCAGCAGGAGCGCCGGCGCGAAGAGCAGCGCGCACGCCGACGCGCGGCGCAGGCACGGTCGCGACACCCCGGGTGCCGGGGTCCCGCTGTCGGCTTCCTCTCGAATGGGAACCACCCCCCCCGCAAGCGGCTGCGCTGCCACCGGATCGGAACGAAGCTGCGGGCGCTTTAGCCGACGGCGGCGAGACGCGGCCTCCGGCCTTCCGTCCGCAGCCGGTGTGCACGAGCGCTCAGGGCGATACCCTGCGGTCGGTCGAGAGTTCCGTTCTCCTCTTGCGCCC
>JAOTUO010000274.1 GCA_029863845.1 Myxococcales bacterium | reverse complement strand
GGGAGTACCCGGTGCGGCGCGTGGCGTCCCAGGTCCGCACCGTGGACGTGGTCCCGACGATTCTCGATCTCCTCGGCGTCGACGTCGACGCGGCGCTCGACGGGCGCAGCCTCGTCCCGTTCATGGCCGGGACGGAGCAGGGGGACCGCGTCGCATTCTCCCACCTCGATCTGCACGGGCCGGAGCGCGCGTCCGTGCGTTTCGACGGCTTCAAGCTGATTCGCAACCTGGCGGCCCACCACTCCACCGTCTTCGACCTGCGGCGGGACCCCAGCGAGCGCCGCGACGTGTCCGGGAATCGCCCCCGGATTCTGGCGCGTTTCGCGACGGAGCTCGACGCCGTCCTCGAGCGGATCGACGCGGAGGGTCCCCCGAGCTTTCCGAACACGACCGACGTTCCCGACGAGCTGCAGGAACGCCTCCGAGCGCTCGGCTACGTCGATTAGTCGCGGGGCGGGCCCTTCAGCTCGACCACGTTGCCGTCGGGGTCGCGGACGTACATCGACGGCCCCATGCCCCGGGCACCGTAGCGCTCGCCCACGTCGCCGGGAGCGACGCCGTGGGCCTCGAGATGAGCGCGGATCGCGGGCTCTTCGAAGTTGGCGAGGCACAGGGCGAAGTGGTCCAGGTTCCGGGCGGACTCGCCGGGGGCCGGACCGCCGAGCTTGCCCAGGGGGCCGGCCACGTCCACGAGGTCGACGAGCGCGGTCCCGGCCCGCAGCTGGAAGAGCCCGAGCGACTCGATCCGGCGCTCCTCCACACAGCCGAGCACGCCGCAGTAGAAGGCGATCGATCGGGCGACGTCGGAGACGCGCAGCACGACGTGATCGATGTCCCGGATCTCGATGGCGCTCACCGCAGCCGCACCTCGAACCCGCGACGGTAGACGAGCCGGTGCGGCTGTGCGATGCGAACCGAGAGGAACGCGGGATCGCCGCTGCCGTCCAGGTGACGGCGGATCGTCGCGGAGCCGGGCGGGAGCGAGGCGACGGCTGCGAGCAGGGAGGCCCCGAAGTCGAACAGCGCGTACTCATCGCCGTAGAGCAGGTACACGTGCTCCGGCGTTCCCTCCTGGCTCCAGGTCTCCCCGCGCTTCGCAAAGCCCTGCAGCTTCCAGATCGGCTCCACGAGTTCCAGGTCCGGCGCGGTAAAGCGGAGCGGCCCGTCGAGGCCCCAGTCCAGGCTCACGACCACCGCGCCGGGCCGGGCCGCCAGTTCGTCCGCGAAGCGCGCGAGGGCGTCGGACCAACGGCCCTTGCCGCCGGTCGCGCCGATGGTTTCCAGCGTGTGCAGATCGACGAAGAGGCTGCCCGCGATCACGACGCCCGCGGCGCCGGCGGCCGCCGCGCGCAGGGCGATGCGCCCGCGGCCGCGCACCGCGCCCAGCCGCCACAGCTCGACGACGGCGATCGCCACCGTGAGCTGCGGGAAGGGCCATGCGTTCATCACGTGATGGATACGCCTGGCCCCGGGCATGAGCAGGAAGCCGATCAGCGTGAGCAGCGCCGTGAGGACCACGAAGGCCTGCGCGCGAGACGCCGCGTCGTGACGGTCGGAGCGCCGCCGCCCGGTGCACAGCCGCATGACGACGAAGACCACGCTCGCCGCGAAGATCATCGGGAACGGCCCGATCGCCGCGCCCTCGACCGCGAACATCTCCTCGAAGCTGCCGCCGGCGAGCATCAGCCGGTGGAAGTACGAACCGTCGAGGACCGCCTGGAGGACGTGGAGCTTCTCGCTCCAGTCGGTGGCGGCTCCCCCGAGGTGTTGGAGCAGGTTGCGGGACCGGAGCACGGCCCGGCCCAGGATGGGCCCCATCGGCGCCGCGCCCAGGGCAAAGCCCGCCACCGCGAGAGCCGCCCGCGGCGAGCGCAGCGCTGCGCGCACCGCCGCCGGGGCGGTCAGGAGCAGAGCCGCACCGGCGGCGACCAGGAAGATCGCGAAGTCGATCTTGTTGTACAGGCCGAGGCCCAGGAGGATTCCGGCGATGAAGAGCGCCCAGGCGCGGCGCGTGCTCCAACCCCAGGCAGCGAAGTAGAGGCCGCCGCAACGGCACACGAAGGCGAGCGCGACCGATCCCCAGTCGTGGCGGCTCACCAGCAGGAAGCTCGGGTCGAGGGCGACGAAGGCTCCGCCGAGCAGCGCCGTCGCGAGCCCCAGCGTCCGCCGCGCCCACAGCATCGCCAGCAGCAGGCCCGTCAGCCCCCACGCCAGGGTCGTGAGCCGAAGGCTCGTCGGCGTCGCACCGAACAGCGCGAAGGTCGGGATCAGCGCCTGGCTCTTGAGGGCGCCCATGTAGGGCTGCGTCATCACCGGGAACCAGCGGCCCCACAGCCGCGTGGTCTCGATGCCGGGAATCTCGGAAGGTCGCCCGTCCGGGCGGAGGAACTGCGTGGCGGGCTCCGCCTGGATGACCTCGTCGTAGAACAGCCCCGGCACCTCGAGGTGACGGCCTGCGAGCATGAGGGCGGCAGCGCAGAGTGCGAGAAAGCCGCCGACCAGGATGCTGCGTTCGCGCCTCTGCATGGGATGCCCGGTGGTCACCGGCGGCTTACCATACACGTTGGCTGCCCGCGCGGGACATCCGTCCGACCCAGACGAATTCGAGCTTCGGCGGCGCTCGAATCCCCGAACGAGGTGCACTCCTGAGCGCGGGACTCCACGACCGATCGATCGCATCCGTGGCCGAAGCCCACCGGGCGCTGGAGCGCGTGGCGGCCTGCCCCGTCTGCGGCGCTGAGCAGGCCCGGCCCCGCTTCGAGATCGAAGGACTCGCGTGGCGCGTCGTGGTCTGCAGCGGCTGCGGTCTCGGGCGCCCGCAGCCCATGCCCGACGCGAAGGAGGTGCGTGCGTTCTACGAGGACGACTACTACGGGGAGCCCGGAACGAAATTCCAGCCCGTGATCGAAGCCCTCGTGCGTTGGGTGGGGGCCCGTCACTCGGCCTTCCTCTCGCGGGGCCTCGCCGCGGGGGGCCGCGTCCTCGACGTGGGCTGCGGGCGCGGCGTGGTGCTCGGGTCGCTCGCCGATCAGGGCTTCGAGGTCCACGGCGTCGAGATCAGCGCCGAAGCGGCCCGGGGCGCGGACCCGCGCGCCGCGATTCGCATCGCGCCGGGCCTCGTCGAAGCCGGCTACCCGGAAGCGTTCTTCGACGAAGTGCTCATTTGGCACGTTCTGGAGCACCTCCGGGATCCGCGCGGCACGCTCGCGGAGGCTCGCCGCATCCTGCGCCCCGGCGGCCGCCTGGTCGTGGCCGTCCCGAACTTCTCGAGCCTCCAGGCGCGCTGGACGGGCGCTGCCTGGTTCCACCTCGACCTGCCGCGTCATCTCTACCACTTCCCGCTGTCGGCGCTGCGCGATCTGTTGCGGGGGACGGGCTTCGCCGTCGACTCCGAGCACCACTTCTCGCTGCGGCAGAACCCCTTCGGCTGGATCCAGAGCGTCCTCAACTTCTTCCCGCGACTCCAGCGCGACGGACTCTACAGGCTGCTGCACCGGCGCTCGCAGGGCCAGCCCCCGCCGTTCGATCGCCGCACGCGTCGCCGGCTGTGGACCTGGCTGCTGCTGGGCGCACCGATCGCACTCGCGCTCACCGTGCTCGAGGTCCTGCTCCGAAGCGGAGCTACCGTCCACCTCGTCGCCCACCACGACCGCACCGCCCCTGACGCCTAGCACCGCGCCGGCCCCTTCATGGCTGCGCCGAAGGCTCTTCGCGGTAGGCCTCTCCGGCGCGGTAGAGCGCCAGCCGAGCCTCGACCTCCGCTGCCAGCTCGCCATCCCCCGCCTCCGTCGCCAGCTTCAGGGCGCGCTCGGCGGCGCGCACCGCCTCCTCGAAGCGCCCGGAGGCCGCGTAGGCGGCCGCGAGGGTGTCGAGTACGCGAGCGTCGCCGTGTTCCGTCAGGAACGCCGAGCGTTGCGCCAGGCGAAGAGCGGTGTAGGGGTTGCGCAGGGATTCGACCTCGGCGGTGGCGAGCAACCACGCCAGGTTGTTGGCGGCGGTCAGGAAATCTGGGCGCAGGCGGACGGCCTCGCTGGAGTGGGCGATCGCCTCCCGGGTGCGGCCCTGCGCCAGCAGCGCCGCGCCGAGGTAGGCGTTGGCGATGTGGTTGTCCCGGGTCACGCGCAGCGCGTGGCGGAACAGCGCCTCGCTATCGCGCCAGTGGCGCAGCTGCGAAGCCGTGCCGGCCGCCAGGGCGGCGATCGTGACTCCCGCCGTTGCCGCCAGCACGAGGCGCCGCCGGCGCAGGCTCCCCAGGAGGTCGGGGACCCCCCAGGCGGCGACGATCGAGAGACCGATCAGGGGCAGGTAGGTGTAGCGGTCCGCCATGGCCTGCGAGCCCACCTGTACGATGCCGATGACCGGCGCGAGCATGACCAGGTACCAGAGCCAGCCCACGAGTCCGTAGGCGCGGCGCCGCGCCGCGGCGATCAGGAGCGCCGTCACCGCCAACAGGAAGGCGGCCGAGAGGGCGACCCACCCCGCGGCAATGGCGTCGCCGGGGTGCGGGTAGAAGATCGCCAGTTGCGTCGGCCAGAGTACCTTCCCGAGGTACGCGACGTACGCGACGGCGGCGTTGGCCGCGCGTAGATGGAGCGGAATCTGCTCCAGGGAGGCGACGGCGCCGCCGGCGCGCTGGGCCACGATCGTCACGACCCCCGCCGCCGTCACGAGCGCGAACAGCGGGAGCTTCTCCACGACGGCTTCGCGGATGCGGCGTGGGTCCCAGCGCTCCGGCCGGTCGCGGCGCCGCAGCCGGCCGAGGGGCCACTCGTCCAGGAGCAGCAGCACGAAGGGCAGCGTCACCACGACGGCCTTGGCCAGAAGGCCCAGGGCGGCGCAGACGAACACGAGGAGGTGCTGTCGGAATGCGGGTCCGCGCGGGCCGGCGCTCGCGTACGCCAGCAGCGCGAGCATGAAGAAGAGCCCGCTCAGCGGATCCTTGCGCGCGGCGGCCCAGGCCACCGATTCCACGTGGAGGGGGTGCGCGAGGAACACGGCGGCGACGAACGCGCTGCGCGCGACGCGGCCGCTCAGCTTCGCGAGGGCGAGGAAGAGCAACAGCCCGTTGAGCGCGTGCAACGCGAGGCTCGTGGCGTGGAAGGCGCCGGCGTCGAGCCCCCAGATCTCGTAGTCGAGCATCCAGGACAGTCGCGTGAGCGGAAACCAGTTCGCTCCCTGGAAGGTCGAGAAGGCCCAGGCAAGGCCCTCGGGCGTGAGGCCGCGCTGGAGATCGCGATTGTCGGTGATGTAGATGTCGTCGTCGTAGTTGAGCCAGGCGTGATCGAGCGCGGGCAGGTAGAGCCCCACGGCGAGGGCGACCAGGACGAGCCCCGGGACGAGGGTGCGGCGGGTTCCGATCGGACGGGTCGCCTCGGCTACGGCCACGGCGGCATCCAGTCGGGGTTGTAGCCCGGCGCCTCGAAGAGCACGCGACCGTCGCGGTCGAGGACGCGCACACGGGTGGAGGCCAGGCTTTCCGGCTCGTCGAGCCGCGGCTGCCCGACGCTCGTATCGGTAGCGATCACCACGAGGCGCTCGCCGTCGGGAGACCAGCGCGGGGCGAACTCGTGCACGTCCGGTGTGCGGGTGACCCGGCGCATGCGGTCGCCCTCGAGGTCCGCGACGAAGACGTCGAAGCTGCCCGCCCGGTCGGAGACGAACGCGAACTCGTCGCGCGCGGGCGAGGGCCGCGCCGAGTGGTCGTCGGCGCGCGGGTCGCTTGCGTGGATCCGGAGATCGGAGCCGTCGGGCGCGACGCTCACGATGTCGTGCGGCCCGCCCGCCACCGGTCGCCGGGCGTAGATCACACGCGAGGCGTCGCGCGTGAACCAGGCCTTCATGTCGAACCAGGCGGGATCGCGGGTGAGCGGCTG
>JAOTUO010000273.1 GCA_029863845.1 Myxococcales bacterium | reverse complement strand
GCGCAGGTTGCTGATGTGGCAGTCCACGGTTCGCTCGAGGACCACCGTATCGCCCCAGACGGCTTCCATCAGCTGCGCCCGCGAGAACACGCGCTGCTCGTGGCGGGCCAGGTGATGGAGGAGGCGGAACTCGTGGGGCGTGAGCTCCACGTCCCGCTGGCCATCGGAATCGAGCGTCGAGACGCGATGCCGCGCGACGTCGATGCGCAGCGGGCCGCGGCACAGCACCTGATCGCGACGGCGCCGCCGGGCGGCCTTCTCGATGCGGCTCTCCGCACGCGCCCGCAGCTCTTCGGGCTGGAACGGCTTCTCGATGTAGTCGTCGGCGCCGACCCGGAACGCGGTGACCTTGTCCCGGATGCCGCCCCGCGCCGTCAGGAACACGATCGGGATGTCCTGGGTCGACTCGTCGCTCTGGAGGGCGGAGCAGAGCTGGTATCCCTCGCCGTCGGGCAACGTCACGTCCAGCAGCACCAGGTCCGGCCGACGGCGTTCGATCTCCCGGGCGGCGTCTGCCAGGTTGCCGACGCAGCGCAGCTCGGCCGTGCCGCCGAGCGCGCGATGGATGAGACCCTGGACGTCCGGGTCGTCCTCGACCGCGAGGATCTGCCACATGTCTCCCCTCCCGGCTCGGCACCGACGGCGCGATACCCCACCGCGGATGCATCGTCGGGGCGCCAGGAGGGCTTGAGGACGCGCCGGGCCCGTCGCTCCAGGATTCGGCTACGGAGCCGCCAGGAGCGGCCGCAAGAACTCGCGGCACCGGGCGGTGGTGAAGGGCTTGGGCAGGAAGGGGCAGGCGGCGGCCCCGTCGTTCTCCAGGACGTCGCGGACGGCAAAGGCGGACATGAGCGCGAATTGGGTCACGCTGCGGTCGTCGCAGACGGCGTGGAGCGTGATCCCGGACTCGCGCCCTTCCAGCAGGTAGTCGGCGACCACCAACGCGTAGTCCCGGACCTCCAGCAGGGCCTTCGCCTCGACGACGCTCGTCGTTCGATCCACCGTCAGCGCGGGAACGAGCGAGTGGGCGATCCGCTCCATGTGGGCGGCCAGATCGGCGTCGTCCTCCACGAGGAGCAAGCGCGGACGCTGGACGCGCGGTAGCGGCGGGAAGAGGGTTCGGCGCGAGCGCTCCGCGCCGGAGCGAGCGGTCGGCATGGGATCCTCCTCGCGTGCAGACGCGGGTAGAGCCGGTGCGGCTAGCTCGGCGTCACACGCGGCTGCGCCGCCGGTTCGATGACCCTCCGCTGCCGCTCGACGGCCGCGAGGACGGCGCGCGCGATGGAGCGACCGGTCTGGTCGTCCTTCACGAGGTAGTCCTGGGCGCCGTGGCGGAGCGCGGCCACCGCGAGCTCGTCGTTGTCGTTGCCGGTCAGGATCACGATGGGCAGGTGGCGTGCGAGGGCGCACACCGCCGCGATGGTGCTCACGCCCTCACTGCCCGGCAGCGAGAGATCGAGCACCAGGGCGTCGTACTCGTCGCGCTCGATGTGCTCGAATCCCTCGGGCAGGCTCGCCGCCCAATCCACCTGGAAGTTCGCCAGCGGCGACCAGGCCAGCCTGCGGCTGGACAGCCGGGCGGCGTCGTAGTCGTCTTCCACCAGCAGCACGCGGACGTTCGGGAGATGGGAGACGCGCTGCGAGGGGCCGTCTTCGAGCTGGAGGACGTGATTCGGTCTCGGTGTTGCAGTCGTCATGGGGGTCCTTCCTTCTGTTGGAAGCTGGGATCTCATCGGACGTCTCCGTTGAGGGGCGTTCGCGCTTCGATGGAGAAATCTCGAATCAATCGGAAGGGCGGCGGCGGGGGCGGCGGAACCCGCGCTCGGGCGCCTGCGCGCTCCCGGCCGCCGAGTTGCCGCCCGGATGCCGGTTGGAGCTCTCAAGCGTCGGCGGGCGCGCGGTCCAGCAGCGCGACGATCGTCTCCAGCAGGGCCTCCGGCATCACTTCGGACTTGACGAGCATGGCCTCGACGACCCGGCCCAGGTCCTCGTGCACATCCTGGGCCGTGAAGAGGATCACCGGAAGGCTCGGGTCGATCTCGCGGAGCACCTCCAGTCCGGAGCCGTCGGGCAGGCCGACGTCGATGATCACCAGGTCGAAGGGCTCGCGGCGAAGCGTCTCCTGGGCCGCCGCCAACGTGCCGGCGGAGACGACCTCGGCGCGCTCGCCGACCAGTTGCCGTACGACCTGACGGATGTCGGGGTCGTCCTCGAGGTGGAGTACCCGCGGCACCGAGCTCCGGGTCCGGCTCAACGCCACGCGGAGCGCTTCGAGCAGGCGTGCCTCGTCGATCGGCTTCTGGATCCAGTCCACGATCTCCTTGGCATCGCCGTTGAGCCGAAGCCGATCCTCCCCGGCTGCCGCCGTCACCACCACGATCGGAAGCGAAGCCGTGGACGGCTCGGAGCGGAGCTCCCGCAGCAGGTCCATGCCGTCCTGGTCCGGCAGCCCGAGATCGACGGTCATTGCGTGATAGCGTCTCTTGGCCAGCCGACGCTTGGCGTCGGCTGCGGTGCTGACGGCCTCGGCCGCAAAGCCCTGGCGCTCCAGGAGCAGGCAGAGCAGGCGGCCGATGTCGGGATCGTCTTCGCAGACCAGGACGCGTCTTGCGGCGGATCCGGCTTCCGCGTCTGCGACACACGTTACCGGCACGGGGAGCTCGATCCAGAGGGTCGTTCCCCGACCCGGCTCCGACTCGAAGCCGATAGCCCCCCCCATCTCTTCCATGATCGCCTTGCAGATGCTCAGACCCAGACCGGTGCCACCCACCCGACGCGTGCTGTCGGAGCTCGCCTGGGTGAACTTCTCGAACAGCTTGTCGTGGAACTCCTCGGGGATCCCGTCGCCCCGATCCGTGACCGAGATGCGGACGCGGTCGTCGCACCGCTCGGCCTCGATCGAGACCTCTCCCGAGGCGGGAGAGAACTTCACCGCGTTAGAGAGCAGGTTCGTCAGCACCTGCATCAGGCGGTCGCCGTCGGCCAGAACCTCCGCCTCCGGAACCGGCTCGACCAGGACGCAACCCACCCCGAACTGCTCCGCAAACGAACGATTCGCTTCGACCGCTTCCACCAGGGCGCTCCGCAGGGGGAGGGACCGGAGCTCGAAGCGCATCTTGCCGGACTCGATCTTCTCGAGGTCCAGGATGTCGTTGATGAGCCGGCTGAGTCGGTCGGTGTTGCGGCCGGCGACCTCGATCAGCTCCTTCGCCTCGTCCGGGACCTCGCCCATGGCCCCGCCCAGGATCAGGCCCAGGGAGCCCCGGATCGACGTGAGGGGAGTCCGCAGCTCGTGGCTGACGGTCGAGATGAACTCGTCCTTCATCTGCTGGACCCGCTTGCGCTCCGTGATGTCGCGAACGACCCCGACGAAGTGGCTTCGCCCCGCGACCTGCATCGCGCTCACGGCGAGATCGGCTGGAAAGAGGCTGCCGTCCTTGCGCATGGCCTCGACCTCCCGGCCGATGCCCAAGATCCGGGGATCCCCGCTCTCCAGGTAGCGGCGAAGGTAGCCGGGGTGATTGCTCCGGTCGGGCTCGGGCATCAGCATGCTGACGTTCTGGCCCAGCATCTCCGCCGACGCATAGCCGAAGAGCTTCTCGGTGGCGGGATTGAGCGATTGAATCACGCCCGACTCGTCGATGGTGACGATCGAGTCGAGGACCGTCTCGAACGTGGCCCGAAGCCGTCCCTCGTTGTCTTGGACCGCACGCTCGGCCTTCTGTCGCTCGACGACCCGCCCGATCTCGATCCCGATGTGTCCTACGAGCGCCAGCAGGCCGACGTCGGGATCCATGGCTCGAGGCGTGAAGAACTCGAGCACGGCGACGAGGTGATCCCACACGTAGACGGGAAAGCCGAACGCCCCCCGAACGTTGATCTCACTCGCCTGCTGGGCCCGGGGGAAGTTCGCGTCCTGGTGGACGTCCCGGATCCACTCGGGCTGCCTGGACACGAGGATCCGGCCCGGCAGCCCCTCGCCCGGCTCGAAGCAGGTGCTCTCCGTCACGCGCCGGAACGCGGCGAAGACATCCCCCTCGGGCAGGCGCCAGAGGGAGGAGGGGACGAGCCTTGCGCTCCCGTCCGGATCGGGATGGTAGACGTGGCCCACCGGCCAGCCGGTCCACTCGCAGACGATCTGCAAGCAGCGGCCCAGGGCCTCGTCGACGGATGCGGCCGTGGCGGCCATGGCCGTGACCCGGGTCAGCAGCTGCGCCTCCCGGGCCCGCTGCTCGAGCCGGGCCTCCGCCCGGCGTCGCTGCTGGATCTCCCGCTGTGCGGTGCGGAAGGGAACGAAGGCGGCCGCGATGATCCCCAGTGACAACGCCAGCACGACGACACCGATCCCTCGGATCTGGGCGACGAAGTGATGCGCCCCCGCCTCGTAGCGGGCGACGACCTCTTCCATGCCCCGCAGATAGCCCACTTGGCTCCGGCGGAGCGTCTCGAGATGCCGCTCCAGCTCGCGGCGCGGGGCTCCGGCGGCCGCGGCGGCCAGCAGACTCCGGGCCGACCGGAACGAGGCCTGGTGATCGGGCTCGATCGACGCGAGGAGATCTTCGACGGCGCGGGTGCGCCAGACACCCCCCGCCTGTTGCGTCTCGCCCTCCCGAAGCTCTCTCTGGGTGGCGCTCCAGGCGGCGAGATCCCTCTCCAGCTCGGTCGCGTAGGCCGCGATCCGGGCGCGGTCCGGCGAGGAGGCGATGCCGAGGGCCGAGTGGGTGATCCGTTCGCACAGCATGCGCTGCCGCCCCGCCTGGTTGATGAGGTGCGCATCCGCGGCGATCACGTCCAGGTTGTGCTGGTTCCAGAAGAAGACGCCGAAGGTCAGGAATCCCAGGGCGACCAGGACGGCGGTGAAGGAGCGGCCGCGCGTCGTCCGGAGAGGCCCGGTCGGTGACGGCTCCATCGCAGCGGTTTCGTCGTCAGCCTGCATCGCGGCCTTTGGCGCTCCCCGAGCGGATGCGCCTCCGGGAAAAGACCCACCGGATTCGGGTCCCCCACGCGACACCCCTGGGGCCATCGGTCGCGCGCTGGGGCGGCTTGACCCTCCGGACCGGGCACCCGCCCCCTCAAGGCAGGGCTCCCCGAAGCCGAACGGATCCAACGCGACCGGAGCGCGGGCAACGCGGTTGCACGCTCCCCATCTGCGCAGCGAAGGAGCGCTGGCATGGAGATCAACCGGGTCCTGATCGTGGACGACGAGGAACACATCCGACTCGTCAGCTCGCTCAGCGCTCGGAAGGTCGGCAAGTGGGAGGTCGCGGTGGCGGCTTCGGGCGAGGAGGGGATCCGTGCGGCGATCCGGGAGCGTCCCGACGTGATGCTTCTCGACGTGATGATGCCCGACCTCGACGGGCCGGGCACGTTCCAGCGCCTTCAGGAGGACGAGCGAACCGCCGGCATCCCGGTGATCTTCCTGACCGCGAAGGTCCAGACCCACGAGATCGAGGCCTACCTCGCGCTGGGTGCCGCCGGCGTGATCCGCAAGCCCTTCGACCCGATGACGCTGCCCGACGAGATTCGCAAGATCCTGAACGGCAGCTGATTTGGGGCCCAGCGACCCGTGAAGCGGCCCGCCCTCGCGCTGATGACCGACCGGGAGCTCCGGAGGCGGGTTCACCGAACGCTGAGCGATCGGGGCTTCGAGGTGCTCGAAGCCGACGACGTGGCTCGGGCCCGGGAGCTCCTGGCGAGCCGGTCTCCCGATCTGCTGGTCGTGGAGGGCTCCTTCGGCCAGGGATCGGAGCTCGACTTCGTCGCGTTCTCGCGAGGCGCAGGCTACGCCGGCCCGGTCCTCGTCGTCTCCGAGATCTGGCCCGACGGTCCGGCCCTGCGGCGCTTTACCGACGCGTGGTCGGTGGCCCGCATCCTGATCAAGCC
>JAOTUO010000272.1 GCA_029863845.1 Myxococcales bacterium | reverse complement strand
CTCCGGCGCGCCCAGGCCGTAGATGCAGGACACGCTGGCCACCACCAGCACGTCGCGGCGCGTGAGCAGCGAGTGGGTCGTGGAGTGGCGGAGCTTGTCGATCTCGTCGTTGATGGAGGAGTCCTTTTCGATGTAGGTGTCCGTCGAGGGGATGTAGGCCTCCGGCTGGTAGTAGTCGTAGTAGGAGACGAAGTATTCGACGGCGTTCTCCGGGAAGAGCTGCTTGAACTCCTCGTAGAGCTGGGCGGCGAGCGTCTTGTTGGGCGCCATCACCAGCGTGGGGCGGTTCAGCTGCTCGACGCCGCAGGCGATGGTGAAGGACTTGCCGCTGCCCGTGACGCCGAGCAGCGTCTGGTGCGGATCGCCGCGCCGGACACCTGCAACGAGGGACTCGATCGCCGCGGGCTGGTCGCCCTTCGGCGTGAATTCCGAGACCAGCTCGAAGGATTTCACCGCCGCCTCCAACGCGGGCCGTCCTCGCTGTCTTCGACGGCGACGCCCTCGGCCGCGAGCGCGTCGCGAATGCGGTCGGCCTCGGCGAAGTCTCGCTGGCGGCGCGCCTCCTCGCGCCGCGCCACCATCGCGTCGATCCGCGGGTCGCTCTCCCGGACCTGCTTCCGGGGCAGCGCCCGGGCCAGGTCGAGGCCCAGCACCGCGTCGAACTCTGCGAGCAGGGCCCAGCGCTCGGCGGGGACGAGCTCGCGGCTGCGTACCACGTCCCAGGCCACGGCCAGCGCGCGCGGCGCGTTGAGATCGTCGCGCATCGCCGCGCGGAAGCGCTCCCGGAAGCTCGCGAGCCTGGAGGCTTCGGGGTCGCCCGGCGCCTCGCGCAGCTCCGCCGCCTGCCCCACCAGGCGGTCGTAGCCGGTGGCCGCCGCCTCGATCGCGGCGTCGGTGAAGGTCTGTTGCTGGCGGTAGTGCGCCTGAAGGAAGAAGTAGCGATACGCCAGCGGCTCGATGCCCTGCTCCACCAGGTCTTCCAGCACGTAGAGGTCGCCCTTGGACTTCGACATCTTCCCGCCGCGGAAGTCCAGGAACTCCTCGTGCATCCAGACGTTCACCCACGGGTGCACGTCCCAGGCGCACTCGCTCTGCGCGATCTCGTTGGTGTGGTGCACCGCGATGTGGTCCACGCCGCCCGTGTGGATGTCGAAGGTCTTGCCCAGGTGCTCGCTGCTCATGGCCGAGCACTCGAGGTGCCAGCCCGGGAAGCCCCGGCCCCAGGGCGAGTCCCACTCCTGCTGGCGGCGAACGCCCGGCGACGGAAACTTCCACAGGGCGAAGTCGGCGGGATGGCGCTTGCCGGGGACGTCTCCGATGCGCACGCCGGCCGCCTGGCTCGAGAGGTCGAGCCGGGCGAACTCCGCGTAGCGCGGGAACTTCGACGTGTCGAAGTAGACGCCGTCCTCGATGCGGTAGGTGTAGCCCCGCTCCTCCAGCCTGCGCGCCAGTGCGACCTGCTCCGCGATGTGATCGGTGGCCCGGCAGGTGACGTGGGGCTCGAGGCAGCCGACGCGACGGCAGTCCTCCATCCACTGCCGCGTGTACTGCTCGGCGATCTCCTCGGCGCGGCGTCCGCTGCGCCGCGCCGCCACCTCCATCTTGTCCTCCCCGGCATCGGCGTCGTCGGTGAGGTGCCCGACGTCGGTGACGTTGATGACGTGGGTGACGCGGTAGCCCTCGGCCTCCAGCACGCGGCGCAGCAGGTCCGCGAACAGGTACGGGCGCAGGTTGCCGATGTGCTGGGCGCTGTAGACGGTGGGCCCGCAGCTGTACATGCGGACGTGGCCCGGTTCGAGGGCCTCGAAGGCCTGCTTGTGCCGCGTGCGCGTGTTGTAGAGGACGAGCCGGTCCACCCTAGCCGCCACCCGCGTCGCCGCCTTCCGCGCTCTCGAGGAGCACGACGGCCTGGGCCGCGATGCCCTCGCCGCGGCCGATTGCACCGAGGCCGTCGCTGCTGGTGACCTTCACGTTCACGCGCTCCGCCGCGACGCCCAGCAGGGATGCGATCGCGCCCTCCATCGCGGCCAGGTGGGCGCCCAGGCGCGGCGCCTGGGCCACGATCGTCGCGTCCACGTTGGCCACGCCGAAGGCCGCGGCGCGGAGTCGGGCCGCCACCCGGACGAGGATCTCCGTGCTGGCGACCCCGCGCAGCGCGGCGTCCGACGACGGAAAATGGCGGCCGAGGTCCCCCTCGCCCAGAGCGCCGAGCAGCGCGCTCGCCACCGCGTGCAGCAGCACGTCGCCGTCGGAGTGGCCTTCGAGGCCCCGATCGAAGGGGATCTCCACGCCCCCCAGAACGAGGGGCCGGCCGGGCGTCAGCCGGTGCGCGTCGAAGCCCTGCCCGATCCTCACCCTCGACTCCGCTCGCCGTCGGCCGGCTGCGCCGCCCCGCACAGGGCGCGCTCGACCGCCGCCAGGTCCTCGGCGTAGGTGACCTTGCGGTTGTCGGAGTCGCCGGCGACGACGGACACGGGCACCCCCAGCCACTCGACCAGTTGGGCGTCGTCCGTCGCCAGGCGCCCCTCGGCGTCGGCCTTCGCCAGCGCCTCCCGCAGCAGGTCGACCCGGAAGACCTGGGGCGTCTGCGCGGCCCAGCACTCCGCGCGGTCCGGCGTCTCGATCACCCGCCCCTCTCGCACCCGTTTCACGGTGTCCGCGACGGGGGCGGCGAGGATCGCGGCACCGTCGCGGCGCGCCGCCGCCACCACCCGCGCCACGGCCTGCGGCCGCACCAGCGGCCGGGCCGCGTCGTGGACGGCCACCCACGAGACCTCCGCCGGCAGGGCGGCCAGGCCCGCGCGCACCGAGTCCTGGCGCCGCGCACCGCCGGCGACGGGCTCGGCGAGCTTGGGGATGTCCGCCAACGCCGGCCCGAGGGCGCGAAACCGGTCGAGGTCGGGCACCGCCAGCACCGGCACCACGCAGTCGATCTCGCGCACCGAGGCCAGGGTCTCCAGGGAGTACAGCACCAGCGGCTTTCCGCCGATCTGGACGAAGGCCTTCGGGAGGTGGTGGCCGAGGCGCTCCCCGCTCCCCGCCGCGAGAACGAGGGCCGCAACGCTCATGGGGCGCGAGGATAGCCGAGCCGGTGAGCGGAAGGGGCCACGGAGGCGCTCTCGGGGCTGCGGTACAGTCGCGCCGACCGGGGTGTCTTCCGGACGAGGAGGGGTCTCCCGATGACGCTTTGCAGGCTGTTCCTGGGCGGGCTCGCCGCCGTGGCGATGCTGGCCGCTCCCGCGTGGGCGGAGCCGCCGCCGACGCCGGGGCAATCGCCGCCGGACGTTCCGGAGCTCCAAGGCACGCTCTCCCTGTCGCTCGGCAACGCGATCGAGATGGGCCTCGAGAACAACCTCGACGTCCAGGTCGAGCGCTTCGCGCCGTTCATCGCCAGCGAGGCGAAGGGAATCGCGTGGGGCGCCTACGATCCCGAGTTCTTCGGCAATGTCGACTACGCGGACATCGAAACCCCGAACTCCTTCACTCTCGACCAACAGACGACCAGCGTGAACACGACGGTCGGCGGGGGGACGGGGTTGCGCGGAGCCCTTCCGCTGCTGGGGTCCACCTACAATTTCGAGTTCACCTCGGATCGGGGGGAGACCAACTCGACGATCCAGTCCCTGTCTCCGGATTACACCTCGGGCTGGAATCTGAGCTTTTCGCAGCCGCTGCTGCGAAACCTGATCTGGAGCGAGCCCTGGACTCGCGTGCACACGACGCGCATCCTCTCCGAGGCCTCCCTGGAGGAGTTTCGCGCCCGGGTGATGGACGCCACCCAGAGGATCGCGGACGGCTACTGGAACCTGATCGCCGCTCACGACCAGGTCCGCGTCGCGGAGAAGAGCCGCGAGACCGCGGCCGCGCTGCTCGACCAGACGCAGACCCAGTACGAGGTGGGCGTGGTGTCGAAGGTCGAGGTGGTGGAGGCCGAGGCCGGCGTCGCCGCGCGGGAGTTCGACCTGATCGTCGCCGAGAACCGCTTCCGCAACGCCCAGGACGTGCTGATCGACCTGGTCCTGGGCCCGTACCTGGCGGCGGACTCGACCCTGGAGATCGAGCCCACCGACCGGCCCGAGGACTTCGTCAAGTACGAGATCGATCCGAAGCTCGCCGTGGAGCGCGCCTTCGCGAACCGCCCCGAGCTCGCGGTCGCGAACAAGGAGATCGAGCGCAACGCCGTCGAGCTCAAGTTCGCGAAGAACCAGCGGCTGCCGCGGGTCGATGCGACGCTCTCCTACGGCAACCAGGGACTCGGCGGCAAGCAGAACCCGGACCTGATCAACCCGGCAACGGGATTGCCGGTGCCTCCGGGCACGATCCCCCCGACCGGCTACACGGACTCCTTCGACAATCCCGCGGACCAGCTCACCGCAGGGGTCCTGATCTCGATCCCCCTCCCCAACACGGCGGCCCGCTCGCGCGTGTCCCAGGTGGAGCTGGAGCTGCGCCGGGCGATGACGCGCAAGCGGCGGCTCGAGCAGAGCATCGTCCTCGAGGCGCGCAAGGCGGTGCGCGACCTCAAGTCGGCCCAGGAGGGCATCGAGGCCGCCGAGCGGCGGACCGCGGCGTCGGGGGAGCAGCTGCGGGCGGAGAGGATCCGCCTCGAGTACGGGGAGTCCACCCCCTTCGACGTCCTGCTGCGCGATCGCGACTTCGTGGAAGCGGAGAGCCAGCAGATCGTCGCCTTCCAGGCCTACCGCACCTCGGCCACGGCGCTCGACCGGGCCCAGGGGACGATCCTCCGCAACCACAACATCGCGATCGATCCAGTCCGGGACCTGCGGTAACGTCGCGCGGTGCGGGGAGGACGGCGAGGGGCGTGAGCCTGTTCGGCGGAAGACGCAGAGAGGGCGATCTCGGCCGTGCCGGAGGCGCTTCCGGTGCGACCGCGGGCCGCCCCGCGCCCGGCGCGGGAGCCGCCGGGCAGCCCCGCGGCGAAACGCCCAGGAGGGGGGAGACAGGGATGGCCAACATCGGCAAGTCGATCTCGATCAAGGGAGATCTGACCGGCAACGAAGACATCGTGATCGAGGGCACCGTCGAGGGGAAGGTCGACCTTCCGGCCGGCCAGCTCACAGTGGGCTCCCACGGAACCGTCAAGGGCGAGGTCCACGCCAAATCGGTGGTCGTGGTCGGACGCGTCCGGGGCAACGTGACCGGCGCCGAGCGGGTCGAGATCCAGGGCACCGGCATCGTCGAAGGCGACGTCTCGGCGCCGCGCCTGGTGGTGGCCGAGGGCGCCACCCTCAACGGCTCCATCCAGACGGGCAAGAAGGAAGCGAGCAGCGCTCCCGCCCACCCACCCACCGGCAGCGCCGAGGTGCGCAAGGTCGGTTAGGCCGCGCAGCGAGGCGAAGCCGAGCGGGGCTAGCGGGAGCCCCCCGCCTTGCGGCGCTTGCCGCGCTTCCTGCGGCGCGAGGTCCGTTGCGCCGGGGCCGGGCTCGCCGTGGCCTTCTCCGGGGCGTGGCTGCGCTCGGCCCCGCCGTGTCGGTCCCCGGAGCGCGTCTCGAGCCAGAGCAACGTGGGCGCCGCGATGAAGATCGAGGAATAGGTCCCCACGACGATCCCGATCGTCATGGCGATGGCGAAGGGCCGGATCACCGCGCCGCCCAGGAAGAGCAGCGCCAGCACCGCCGCCATGGTCGTGCCCGAAGTCAGGACCGTCCGGGCCAGGGTCTGGTTCACGCTGCGGTTGAGCACGTCGACGAGGTCGTGCTTGGTGTGCAGCGCCATGTTCTCGCGGATGCGATCGTAGATGATGATGGTGTCGTTGAGGCTGTAGCCCATGATTGCCAGCAACGCGGCCAGCACGCGCAGGTCGAACTCGAGGCCCAGCATCACGAACAGGCCGGCGGTTATGCCGATGTCGTGAACCAGGGCGACAATCGCACCCGGCG
>JAOTUO010000271.1 GCA_029863845.1 Myxococcales bacterium | reverse complement strand
GCCGCGTGCGAAATCCGCGGTGTGAAGGTCGCGGAGTCGAAGCCGAGGGAGTGCTTCGTGTCGTGACAGGTCGCGCAGATCGGCCCGTAGTCGACGATCTTCACGAAAGCGGGTGAGAGGTGGGGTCCTCCGCGTCCGTGGCAGGTCTCGCAGCCCACGTTCTCGAGATCCGGGGTTTCCGGCGCGCTCACGAAGCCGCCGCGCTGCTCGTAGCCCACCACGTGACAGCCGACGCATTCGGGATTGTTCTCCGCCCCGTGCCTGACCAGGGTGTCGTAGGCGCTGGCGTGGGTGGTGAACTGCCAGGTTTCGTGTTCGCGCTCGTGGCAGACGCCACAGGCGTCGTTGCCACTGTAGCCCTGGCTCCGCAACAGCATCGGCGTCTCCGCGCCCGCGATCCGGGCCAGGCGCATGCGCATGAGGGGCGAATCCTGCGCCGACCGCCAGCCCTGGACGTGCGCGACGATGCGCCCGTCGGAGTCGATCACGAACGTGTCGGGCACGCCGGCGAAGCTGCCGTAGGCGGCTCGGATGCTGCCGTCGCGATCGAATGCCACGGGAAAGAAGTCCAGGTCCCGGTTGCGGAGCTCTCCGCGCACCGCGGCGGTGCGCCCCGTGACCTCCACGCCGACGAACAGCGGTCGCTTGTCCTCGGGAATCTCGGACAGCGCATCCTTCATGAAACCCAGCATCTCGTGGCAGTGTGGGCACGTGTGCAGGAAGAAGGTCAGGACCACCGGCTTGCCCTGCTGCGCGGCGAGGTCGAAGGGCTCGTCGCCGTCGAGGATCTCGGCCGTGAACAGCGGCGCCGCGGGTCGATTGCCCAGCGTCAGCTGCGACTCGTTGGCGCGCGCGGGCAGGCGCAGGGCCTGGCGGACCTGGCCCTCGACCGTTTCCGCGGCGTGCTCGTCCGACGGGAACTGAAGCATGCCGAAGGTGACGTATCCCTGGCCGTCGACCCCGATCATCGCGAGCGGGCTTCTCAGGCCCAGGCGGCGCGCGATCGCGCGGCTCGAATCGTCGATCACGGGAAAGTCGATGCCCTGCTCTTGCACGAACTCGCTCGTCTTCGCGCGCGTCGCGCGCTCGGCGACGCCGACGATCTCGAAGTTGTGCTCGCCGCGAAGCTGCGAGACCGCGACGACCGCTTCGGTGACGACCGGCGCAGCGCTGTATCCAGGGTCGAAGAAGTAGATCAGCAGGCGCTTTCCGATCAGCGAAGAGACCGAGAGCTTTTGGTCGTCGAGGGTCCAGCCGGAGAACGCGGGGAGCGGACGCTCCTTGCGCTCGCGGGCTTGCGGCGTGCGCCCCGCGCCCGGCGCGGCCGCGGGCGCGACCTCGGCCGCGGCCGCGGGCTCGAGGGAAGGTGCCTTCGACCCCCCCTCCGCCGCGCCGCACGCGAACGCAAGGCCGGTGGCCAGCGCGAGCGCGAGGTTTCGGTAGCGCACGGATTGCAGCATAAAATTCGTGCGGGGCGTGGGCAAGCGCGCGGCGGCGGACCGCTAGGCGACCTTCTCGAGGATATGGATCCCGCAGGCGCTACCGAGGCCGATCACGTGGGTAAGTCCGATCCGAGCGCCTTCGACCTGGCGCTCGCCCGCTTCGCCGCGCAGGTGCGTCGAGACCTCGTAGATGTTCGCGACGCCGGTCGCCCCGAGCGGGTGGCCCTTCGAGAGCAGCCCGCCCGACACGTTCACGGGGATGCGGCCTCCGTGGGCCGTCTCTCCCTCGTCGATGAGCTTCCCCGCCTCGCCGTCCGCGCACAACCCGAGGTTCTCGTAGTGGAGGATTTCCGCCGTGGCGAAGCAGTCGTGCAGCTCGACGAGATCGAGGTCCCCGGGGCCGACGCCGGCCATCGCGTAGGCCTGCTGCGCCGCCCTGCGGGTGCAGGTGTTGACGTCGGGCATCACGAGGTCGCGCTCGGTGTAGGGGTCGCTGGTGAGCACCGAGGCCTTCACCCGTACGGCGCGCCCCATGCCGAGCTCCCGGGCCTTCTTCTCGGACGCCAGCACGGCCGAAGCGGCGCCGTCCACGTTGACCGAGCACATGAGCTTGGTGTTCGGGTAGGCGATCATCTCGGCGCTCATCACCATCTCGAGCGGCGTTTCCTTCTGGTACATCGACTTCGAATTCTTCACCGAGTGGTGATGGTTCTTCACCGATACCTTGGCGAACTGCTCGAAGGTCGTGCCGTACTTTCGCGAATGCTCCATGCCCGCTTCCGCGAACACGGCGGGCATCGTGCCGGAGCCGAGCAGGCCCTCCTTCGGGATGCCCCGGCCGTCTCCTCGGCCGCCAAGCAGCCCCGCCTTGCCGAGCTGCTCGACGCCGACGACGAGCACGAGATCGTAGAGTCCGGCCTTGATGGCGGTCCAGCCCTCGCGGAAGGCGGTGGCGCCCGTCGCGCAGGCGTTCGAGGAGTTGGTCACGGCAATGCCGGTCTGACCGATCTCCTGGAGGATGCGCTGGCCGACCATCCCGCTCGCCTGCATCAGGTTTCCGCAGAAGAGGGCCTCGACGTCCTGGATCGTGACCCCGGCGTCGTCGAGGGCGAGGAGGGCGGCCTCCGCACCGAGCTGGGGGACGCTGCGCTCCGGATAACGGCCGAACCGGATCATGTCGATGCCCATGACGTAGACGTCGCTCATCGTCACATCTCCCGGGGCTGGAAGTAGTAGGTCAGGTACTCGTTGCCCTCGCGGTCCTTGGTGGGGGCGATGCGGAAGATCACCTCGACCGGCATCCCCATCTGGATCTTCTCCGGCGACGGCTCGATGTGAATCAGGTTTCCCTTGATCGTTCCGCCACCATCGAGATCGACCACCGCCGAGACGTAGGGCACCTCGACGCCGGGGAACGATCGATGCACGATCGAGTAGACGTACAAGGTGCCGGTGCTGGCGAGCTTGTGGGGCTGGATCCGGTCGCGCGCGCCGCAGCTCGAACAGGTGGATCGCTCTCCCAGATAGATCGCGCCGCATTCGCCGCAGCGCCGCCCCTCTAGATAGGGGTCTCCCGTCTCGGGGATCTTCAGGAAGGGCACGACCGGGAGCGGCCCGGCGGCCGCCGCTGCCTTCGTCATGATGGCACTCGTCCTTCGTCGCTGGGGTCGACTCGATTGACTTTCGAGTCAATCGAATGGGCAGGATGCCAGCCGAAGGGTGCGGCTGTCAAACCGGAGCAGAGCCGAGCTCGGATCGAACGGAGCGGCTGCAAGCGCTGCGCAGCGGCGCGCGCAGCGAGACCAGGGCCGGCGCGCTCCCGCAAGGGCGAGGCGGGCGCCGGTCGGGAAGATCCCGCTCAGCGGATCTTCTCTCGTGCCTCCTTGAGCTGCGCCTTGAAGAACTCGTTGTCGGGTTCGAAGGTGAGCGCCGTCTGCAGGTTGCGCGCGGCCGCGGCGAAGTCCTCGCGCCGCAGCTCGGCCTCGGCCAGGTTGTAGTATTGACGGCCCTGGGGCGTTCGACCCTTCTGCTCCACCGCCCGACGCCCCGCTTCCGCCCGGGCCTCCGAGAGCTGCATCCTCACGCCATGTCCCGCTTCGAGGTGCTGGAGGTACGCCTTGTTGCGTCCCGGATCGCGCAGCACGGAATAGGCCTCGGTGATGCGCCGGGCAATCGTCGCGACCGCGGCCTGCAGGTTCGCGGAAAGGTGCCGGTTCGCGTCCGGATGGAAGGCGCGCGAGCTGAAGTGGTAGGCCTGCTTCACCTCGCTGATGCTGGCCCCCCGCCGCAGGTGGAGGAGCTGGTAGTAATCGAGCTCGTCGATGAGCCGGGCCAGCGCCACGATCTCGGTGGGGGCGAGCTCCGATGCCACCGCCTAACCCTTTTGCCCACCCTCGTCGGGATCGTCCTCGGACAGGTCGGTGCCGGGCGACTCGAACAGATCCGCCGAGCCGGCGTCGACCGCTTCGAGAGGAACCGTTTCCTCGGGGAGACTGAGGTCTGCGTCCTCGTCTTCCTTCGCCAGCACGACGAGTTCCTCGGGCTCTGCGCTCACGGTGCTGTACTCCTCGTCGGGCAGGACCTCGAGGACCGAATCGGGCTCGGCCGCGCCCCTGGCGCCTGCGGCTCCGGGCTCGTCGGGCGCGAGAGCGTCGGCTTCGACCGCCGCTCCGGAGCCGGCCCCCAGGTCTGCCTTGACGAGGCTCACGGCTCCGATCACGACCATTTCGCTGCGCGGATCCGGGGGCGGGGGTGCCAGGGCGTCGCCGGCGTCGTCGGTGGGGATCGCCTCGATCCGCGCCGTACGCCCCTCATCCACGATCGATTCGAGCTCGAGATCCGAGAGGCCCGAGGAGAGCGTGATCGTGGTCGAGGCCTGCTCGCCCGTCTCGCGGTCCTGGGCCACGACGTTCACGATGCCGTCGGCGTTGATCTCGAACGAGATGTCGATGGCCACCTCGCCCCGACGCGCCTTCTTGAAGCCCGCGAACTCGAACTGACCGAGCAGCTCGTTCTCCTCCGACTGCCGGGACTCGCCCTGATAGACGCGGATCTTCACCGATTCCTGGAAGTCCTGGAACGTGGTGAAGGTCCGCATCTGCTCGATGGGAACGGGGGTGTTGCGTTCGATCACCGGCTCGGCGAGGCCGCCCGCGACGCCCACGCGCAGCGACAGCGGCGTCACGTCGAGCAGGTACGACGCGTGGTCCTCGCTCACCAGGGAGGCCGCGTGGATCGCGGCTCCCATGGCCACGACCTGGTCCGGATCGACGTCGGCCTGGGGCTCCTGCTGGAAGTACTCGGACACCGCCTTCCGGATGACCGGCAGCCGCGTCGGCCCCCCCACGAGGATCACGCCATCGAGGTCGCGCGCGACGACACCCGCCTGCTGGAGCGCCTCGTCGCAGACCTTGAAGCTGCGCTGGATCAGGTCCTGCACCAGCCCGGAGAACTCCTCCGAGGAGAGGGTCCGCTCGATCGAGAGGGCCTGCCCCTCGGCACCGTGGATCACGTCGGGAATCCGGATCTCGACCTCGGGGTCGATCGAGAGCGCCTTCTTGGCCCCCTCCGCTGCGACCTTGAGCTTCTCGAGGGCGTACAGGTCGTTGCGCAGGTTGATGCCGTGGCGGCTGCTGAACTCGTCGGCCAGGAGATCGATGAGCCGGTCGTCGAAGTCGTCGCCGCCGAGGAAGGTGTCGCCGCACGTGGCGAGCACCTCGAAGACGTCGTCACCGATCTCGAGCACGGAGACGTCGAAGGTGCCCCCGCCGAGGTCGTAGACGGCGACGCGCTGCCGGAGACCCTTCCCGAAGCCGTAGGCGAGCGCGGCGGCGGTGGGCTCGTTGAGGATACGGAGCACCTCGAGGCCCGCGATGCGGCCCGCGTCCTTCGTGGCCTGGCGCTGGTTGTCGTTGAAGTTGGCGGGGACCGTGATGACCGCTTTGTGCACCGGCTGTCCGATGCGGGACTCCGCGATCGACTTCATCTCGCGCAGGATCATCGCGCCGATCTCCGGCAGCGAGAAGAACTCGTCGCCGACCTTGATTCGGATGCCGTGGTTCTCGGCTTCGGCGATCTCGTAGGCGCAGATGGCCTTGGCCTTCTTGACCTCTTCGGAGAAGTAGTACCGGCCGATCAGGCGCTTGGACGAGTAGATCGTGTTCTTGGGGTCGTGGATGATGTTGGCCTTGGCCGAGTTGCCCACACAGATGGCGCCATCGGACTTGAAGCCGACCACGCTGGCGGTGGTGTGCTCGCCGTAGGCGTTGGGGAGGACGTCGATCGCGCCTCCGCGCATCACGGCCACGCACGAGTTGCTGGTCCCCAGGTCGATTCCAACGCCGATCTCGGCCATAGCCCCCCCGGGCGGCAGGGTCCTGCCGCTCCCTCGATATCGGCAAATGCGCGTGATTCCTGAGGGTGCGGCCGAGGTTTTTCCCCGCTCGGCGCTGCGTCCCGCCCCGCCTCCGCTCGCCCGCGGCTC
>JAOTUO010000270.1 GCA_029863845.1 Myxococcales bacterium | reverse complement strand
GCGCTGCTCCTGGAAGCCGTCGGCGAGGATGCCGACGCCCGGGGCGCCGAAACGATCATCCTGCGCGACCTCCCGGACGGAGACCCCGAGATGAACGCGCTGCTGCTGGAGCACGGCTTCTCGACGCTGCCGGCCCCCGACAGCATGGTGGCGGAACTGACGTGGCGGGACGAGGACGAGTTCCTGCGCTGCGGCACGCGCGATCTCCGCCGCCATCATACCAAGCAGGTGCGGCCGTGGAACGACACGTACGCGGTCGAAGTCCTGGGCGCAAAGTCGCGGCGCCCAACGCCCGAGCAGCTCGACCGCTTCTACGAGCTCTATCTCAACGTCAAGCAGCGGAGCTTCGCGCTGAACACGTTCCGGCTGCCGCGGGACTTCTTCGTTCGGATGCTGGAGTTCCCGAGCTGGGAATTCCTGACACTGCGCGTCCGGCCCGGCATCGAGCCGGGCGCCCCCGAGGCTCCGATCGCCGTCGTCGCCTGCTTCGTGGGCGACGATCGCTACGTCCCGACGGTGATCGGCCTCGACTACCGCTACGTCCGTTCCCACGGACTCTACCGCCAGTGCCTGCGCCACATCCTGCTGCGGGCGCGGGAGCTGGAGATCGGACGCGTGTCGTTCGGGTTCGGGGCATCGCTCGAGAAGCGGCGCTTCGGCGCGAAGTCGGAGCCGAGGGTCTACTACGTGCAGGCCAACGATCACTACAGCTTCGACGTCATCCACCAGATGAGCGCCGGGTCCTGAGGGCGACCGGTGACCGCACGAACGGCCCGGAATGCCGCGTCGATCGCCGCGACCGCCTTCGCCGCGCTCAGCGTCGGCGTGATCGGGCTGAGCGAGGTGCGCCTCGATCGGAGGTACGCGACCCCGTCGGCGTCGCTGGCGGTGCGGGCGGACCCGGAGACGGTGGTGCGCGGCCGGCACGTCGGGGACCACATCGCTCAGTGCTCTTTCTGCCACGGCGACGATCTCGCCGGGAAGCCCGCCGCGGACGACCCGTGGCTCGGGCGACTCTGGGCGCCGAACCTGACGCCGGGCCGCGGCGGGCTGCCCCGCGACTACCGGGACGAGGATCTGGCCCGCGCCATCCGCAACGGAGTGGGGCGCGACGGCCGCTCGCTGCGGCTGATGCCGTCGGACCAGCTGCGCGCCATGAGCGAGGCCGACCTCAGCGCGGTCATCGCCTGGGTGCGGAGCGCGCCTCCCGTCGCTGCGGAGCGCCCCGCGTCGTTCGCCGGACCGCTCACGCGGCTCGTGCTCGCCGCCGGTCTCGCTCCCGAGCTGCTTCCAGCGGAGCGCATCGATCACGACGCGCCGCCGCCGCCGGCCCCGGCTCCCGACCCGACGCCCGCGTACGGGGAGTACCTCGTCGGCATCGGCATCTGCCGCGTCTGCCACCGCGACGACCTGGGGGGTGGCGCGCATCCGCTCTCACTCCCCGACGAGCCGCCGCCGCCCGATCTGACGATCTCGGGCTCCCTCGGCGGCTGGTCCGAGGCCGACTTCCTCCAGACGCTGCGCTCGGGGGCGACGCCCGACGGGCGGCCGCTCGACCCCGTGTACATGCCGTGGCCCCGCTACGCGCAGATGAGCGAAACGGAGCTCCGCGCCGTCTGGGCGTATCTGAGGACGCTCCCCTAGTCGGTGCCCCGTCCAATCGGCGTCGGCGGCCTGCGCTCGCCTTCCGGGAGATCGTTGGGGAAGATCCGCCTGGACGCGCCGATCGACCGGCCGACGCCTCGACCGCCCGGTCGAGTACACTCCCTCGGCCGCCAGGAGCGCACTCGATGCGTGAACCGCGATCCCGCGACAGCCGTCCCTTCGACGCGACGATCCGGCTGGTGGAAGTTCCCCCGAGCGGCGGCCGTGCGCCGCTTTCGCAGCGCGGCGTGGAGCTCGTTCGCGAGGGCCTGGCGCGCAGCCGGGACATCGCCTGCTTCGACTTCGTCCCCAGCGATTACGCCGTCGTGTACGGCGAACTGGCCGCCTTGCCGCGCGGGAGTTTCTGCGAGTGGGGCAGCGGGATTGGAATTGCGACCGGGTTGGCCGAGCTGCTGGGTTTCGAGGCCCACGGCATCGAGATCGACGCGGCGATGGCCGCCGCTTCGCGCCGGCTGCTGGCCGACTTCGGACTCTCGGCGACCGTCGAAACCGGCGACTACCTGGCGATCGAGCACGCGTCCGACGTCTACTTCACCTACTGCTGGCCGGGACAGATGCTGCGGGTCGAGCGCCGATTCCTGGAAAGCGCCCCGGAGAGCGCACGGCTCTTGATCTGTCACGGCGCTGGAGACGTCCGCTGCAAGGTCAAGCAGAACGAAGGGCTCGGTCCCGTCGTGCTCGGGGCGACCTGACCGCACGAGGCGGCGGTCGAGACCCGCCTCTGCCGCATCGCGCTGGTCGCCGATCCGTTCCCTGCGATATCGTCTGCCCATGACACGGACGCTCGCGGGCCTGCTGCTGGCCGCGGCCTTTCTCGTCGCCCTGTTCTTCGCAACCCGCAGCGAAACCGCCGTCCAGTGCGAGCTCTGCATCGACTTCGGCGGCCGCACGGCCTGCCGCACGGCGTCGGCGGCGGATCGCGACGCCGCCGTGCAGGGCGCCATGTCCACCGCCTGCGCAGTGCTCTCGAGCGGGGTCACCCAGGGCCTCGAATGCAGTCGCACGCCGCCCCGCTCGCTGCGCTGCTCCGAGTAACGGGCTGCGGGGAACTGCGGGCCAGGGCAGCACGCGGAAAGCGACGCGCTGGGGACACGCGACGCCTGAGTTCACCGGTTTCAGCGATGAGATCCGAGTCTCGCGCCGATGCCCCGCAGCCGGTCTCGGAGTTCGCGTTTCAGAGGTTGATTCGAGGGAAGCGTCCGATCCCGTGCCCCGTAGTGCTGCGACGCTTCCTCCAGCTGGCCCAGGTTCTCCAGCAGGCGCGCCAGATCGTATCGCGCTTTCAGAGCACGGGGATCGGCTGCGCCGGCGCGCTGGTAGAAATGCCTGGCGTGTCGGTATTTCCTCTGCGCCTGCTGCAAGTTGCCCAGCTGCGTCAGTTGCCCACGACGCCGCTCAGATCGTCCCAGCCGAAGCCGTTGAGCAGGCTGTTGCCGTAGACGGCAAGAACGACGAGAGCGAGAAGGCCGATCGCCCACCGCGCATCGAAATCGAGGTCCCTGGAGGGACGCCGCATTGACCCTCGGCCTTCGCCTGGGATGCCGGCTGCGCGAACCTTCGAACCGCGGCGCTTCGTCTCGTTCATTCTAGCGGCTGGCCGAAACAAGCGGGTGTTTCCACATCCGAGGCGCACGAGTCATGGCAAGCCCCCTGGGGGTCAAGGACTAGCGGGACCGTAGGATCAAGCGCACAGTTGCCTCTGCATCTCGGGTGGCAGCAGACACCGCACCTGCGAAGCGAGGTCCGAAGAGCCTCGGCTGCAAGGCGCACGTGCCCGCCTACGAGGAGCGAGTCACGCTCGCGTAGCACGACCGCATTCGCGGACCGCGAGCGTCCGAGGAGATATCGTGAGCTGGGCAACGTGGTTGGGCATGGCGCTTTGTCTGAGCCAATCGGCGATGTTCTCGGGCCTGAATCTGGGCATGCTGGGATCCAGCCGGCTCCGGCTCCAGGTCGCAGCCCGGGGCGGAGACCGGGGGGCGCAGCGCATCCTGGAGCTTCGCGAAGATTTCCACCTGCTCTTGACCACCATTCTCTGGGGCAACGTCGCGGTCAATACGTTGCTTGCGTTGCTCGCCGACTCGATCCTGACCGGCATCGCGGCCTTCGCCGTTTCCACCATCGGCATCACAATCTTCGGGGAGATCGTTCCCCAGGCGTACGTCTCGCGGCACGCGTATGCCGTGGGAGGCGCCCTGGCACCCCTCATCCGCTTGTACCGCGCGATCCTTCTGCCGGTCGCGTGGCCGGCGGCCCGGCTGCTCGACCAGCTGGTGGGAAAGGAGGGGCTCGGACTCTTCCGAGAAGACGACCTGCGAGAAATGCTCAAGCTACACATTCGCGAAGACAGCTCCGACGTGAGCCACGTCGAGGGCCGTGGCGCGCTCAACTTCCTCGCTCTCGACGACCGGAGCCTGGAGCAGGAATCCGAGCCGATCCACCCCGACTCGATCGTGTCGTTCCCCTTTACAGACGGCCGCGCCCAGTTCCCGGCCTTCGAAGCGAGCAGCTCCGACCCCTTCCTCGGCACCATCCACCGGTCCCGGCGCAAGTGGGTCGTCATCACGGATGATCGGGGCCGTCCGCGACTCGTGATCAACGCGAACACCTTTCTGCGCGCCGCGCTGATGGACCCCGCTCCCGTCGAACCGGCCGACTTCTGTCACGAACCGCTCGTCGTCACAGATCCGAAGACAAAGCTCGAAGCGGTCCTGAGCAGCCTCCGACTACACCCACGTCTGCCGGGTCGCAAGCCCCTTCACCCAGACCTCGTCCTGTTGTGGACTGCTCACGATAAGCGTGTGCTTACGGGAGTCGATCTGCTCGAGAACCTGCTGCGCGGAATCGCAACCGCGGGGCGGCATTGAACGCGCCGGCGGCGAGCAACTGCCCGATTTGCACGACAACTCTATGGAATCAAGAGAGGAATTCTTGGAAACCGCGGGAATCGGACCCGCGTCCATCGCCGCGATTCCGGGCACTTAGCCCGCCAGACCGGCGAGTCGTGAACGAGTCTCGCGCGCTCATCCCTCCTCAGGGCAGCGCGCCGCACGCCTCGAACGGCACCCCGTCGATCAGCCCGTCGAGGCAGGCCTCGGCGTCTCCGGGGGCCAGCCCCGCCTCGTCCGCGCGGAAGCGCACCAGAAGGTCGGCGAACCCATCGCGATTCACGTCGCGTTCGAAGCCGCCCGGAGAGCGCTCCGCCTCCGCTCCAGCCGGGCCGAAGCGAAGGGAGACCGGGTCGAGCGTCGCGACGTCGACCCGGGGCGAGCCCAGAACGGCCACAGTCAGGGGGAAGTGTGCGGGGAGCGGAAAGTGCTTCCCTCGCCACAGGACGACGATCGCAACGTCGTGCCTCGGAAGCTCCGAGGCAACGCGCGGGCCCGTGCACGCCGGATCCTCCCCGTCCACGAGCCCGTCATCGTCGTTGTCCGCGCCGTCCGAACACTGCGGAAACGGCACCGCCACCTTGACGACCGTGGGATCCGGATCAACGCCCGTCCTCCATTTGATCGTGGAGCCAAATACATAAACGGACCATTTTGTTAGGTCGCTCGCGTCCAGAAGCTGCGTGCGCCCCGTCACGAGGTCGTGCGCGAAGACGGTGGTGTAGCGGCTGCAGCAGACCACGTCCGACGCCCATGCGACGGTCGTGCCGTCGGCATCGAGCCACCCGACGCTGCGCCCTTTCTCCGTGATCTGCTCGAGACTGGCTCTTTCGATGTCGTAGACGGATACCTGGACGTCGTTCCATCCCTGGCTATTCTTCTCGAATCCCAGCCAGACCACGTACCCATCGAGAAGAATCGGGTCCGAGCCAGACGTCGCGTTAGCGGCGATCTGTGTGAGCGTGCGGGTGGCGATGTCGAACAGAAAGAGTTCAGTCGGTTTGTATCTCTGCGTCGTGGTCCGTCTCCACACGACGTATTTGTCGTTCAGCCGAATCTCGGGGCTGTCCCCTTGTAGAAACTTCAATCCGGGAAGATCAATCGCTTCATTTGTCCTCGTGTCGTGCAGACGGAATTGATCCCAGTCTTGGATGACGATCCCGAATCGTCCGGAGGGCGACAGCCCCACCCAGCCCCCGTCGCTCGCCATGATCTGCACCTCGTAGTCGGCGGCCGCGAGGCACGGGGAGGGCACCAGCGCGGAGACCGCAACGAGCATCAGGAGGGTCCTCGGCATCGACCGCAGCATCTCACACGACACGCGACAATACAACGACGCCCGAGTGACGGTGATGTGTGTGTCGCGCAGCGGCTCG
>JAOTUO010000269.1 GCA_029863845.1 Myxococcales bacterium | reverse complement strand
GTGGTCATGTCCGACACCGAGGTCCTCGTCGACGGTCTCCACTTTCCCGAAGGTCCACGCTGGCGCGAAGGCCGGCTGTGGTTCTCCGACATGCACGCGCTGGCCGTTCAGCGCGTGGATCCGAGCGGCCGTCTGGACCGGGTGGTCGAGGTGCCGGGTCGGCCTTCGGGGCTCGGCTGGCTCCCCGACGGAACCCTGCTGATCGTCTCGATGACGGATCGGCGGCTCCTACGCCTCGAAGCCGACGGAAGCCTCGCCGAGCACGCCGATCTCTCGGGCGTCGCGACCCACGACTGCAACGACATGCTGGTCGACGCACGCGGACGCGCCTACGTGGGCAACTTCGGGTCCGCGCCGGCGCCCCCCGACCCGCCCGCACCCGCGTCGCTCGCGCTGGTGCACCCCGACGGGCGCGTGCAGGAGGCCGCCAAGGACCTGCTGTTCCCGAATGGCACGGTACTCACACCGGACGGCCGCACCTTGATCGTGTGCGAAACCTACGGCGGCCGTCTCAGCGCGTTCGACGTCGCGCCGGACGGGACGCTCGCGGGGAGACGCGTCTGGGCGCAACGCGCGGGCCTGATTCCCGACGGCTGCTGCCTCGACGCCGCCGGCGGCGTCTGGGTCGCGTCGCCCTTCGGTAACCGGGAAGCCCTGCGGCTCGTCGAGGGGGGTGACGTCACCCACCGCGTCGCCTGCCGGCGACAGCCTTTCGCCTGCATGCTCGGCGGCGAAGACCGACGCACGCTCTTCGTCTGCACCGCCGAGAACGCCGACCCCGAGGCGTGCAGGGCGAATGCCACCGGCGCCATCGAGACCGCGCGCGTCGAGCACCCCGGAGCGGGGTTGCCCTGAAACCGGGGATCGGATCCAGCGCTACTTCGAGAAGACCTCGAATCCGCCCTCGAGCAGCGTCGGGTTCTCGTCGTTCAAGATGCAGCGGATTCGCTTCTCCAGCGCGGGCTTCGTGCTGTCGTGCGTGAGGATGTACAGGCGCTTGTTGACGATCGCGTCCAGAACCTTCTCGGCGATCCGCTCGGCGGGCATCGAGGCTTCGATCAGGGTCTTCAACGCGTCGCGCAGCGCTTCGACCTGTTCCGCGGAGGCGAGCGGCTCCGGATTCCGAAGGTGCTCGGGACGGTTGCGCTCCGCATCCCAGATCCGCGTGTTGACGAAGCCTGGACACAATACGGACACACCGACCTTCGAGCCCATTCCCAGCAGCTCCTGGTAGAGCGTCTCCGAGAGCGCGACGACCCCCTGCTTGGTGACGTTGTAGGGCCCCAGACCCGGTACCGACACGAGGCCGGCCATCGACGCCGTGTTGACGATGTGGCCTTCGTTCTGCGCGAGCAGGTGCCGGGTGAAGACGCGCACGCCGTGAATGACGCCCCAGAGATTCGGGCGCATCGTGAACTCCCAATCGGCCGGCGTCAGCTCCCACATCGGGCCGCCGCTCCCCACGCCGGCGTTGTTGCAGACGACGTGCACCGCGCCGAACGTGCCGATGACGTCGCTCGCCAGCGCATCCATCTGGTCGGCATCCGCGACGTCCGTTCGCCGGGTGAGGACTTCCGTGCCCCCGGCCCGGAGCTCGTCCGCCAGGGATTCGAGGGGAGCCGCTTCGATATCCACCAGGCCGAGCTTCATGCCGGCTCTGGCGAATCGCTCGGCCAGCGCGCGGCCGATTCCGCTGGCAGCGCCGGTCACGACCGCCACCTTTCCGTCGAAGTCTCGCATCGAACCGCCTCCTTCCACCCGCGCGGGGTCGCACCGCAATCGGCTGGGATGAACGTACAACCTCGCGCCGGTTTTCGGAACGGGTTCGAACGGCGCTCTCGATCGGGCTCACGAGACGCGCCGGTCGCGTCCCCGCCAGTACTTCTCGCGCAGCTCCTTCTTCAGCAGCTTGCCGCTCGCGTTGCGCGGTAGCTCGGCCACGAAGTCCACCGAGCGCGGACACTTGAAGCCGGCGAGCCGCCCCCGACAGAATTCCACCAGATCGTCCGCGCTGGCTGCCGCGCCCTGACGGACTACCACGATCGCCTTCACGCTCTCGCCCCACTTCTCGTCGGGGATCCCGATCACCGCAACGTCGACCACCGCGGGATGCTCGAAGAGGGCGTTCTCGACCTCACGCGGGTAGACGTTCTCGCCGCCCGAGACGACCATGTCCTTCACGCGGTCCTGGATGAAGAGGTAGCCGTCCTCGTCGAGGATTCCCGCGTCTCCGGTGTGCATCCAGCCTCCCCGAAGCGCTTCGGCCGAGGCCTCGGGCTGGTTCCAGTAGCCGCGCATGAGCTGGTCGCCGCGCCCGACGATCTCGCCGACGCTGCCCGCGGCGACGGGTCGGTCGTCGCCGTCGACGATCCGGATCTCGGTGCCCGGGAGCGGGCGGCCCGCCGAGAGCAAGAGCTCCGGCCTGCCCGCGAGAGCACGCCTGTGGTCGGCGGGGGAGAGGACGGTCAGCGTCGCCGTCGTTTCGGTCATGCCGTAGCCCTGGGCGAAGTCGCACCGGAAGACGTCGAGAGCGTTGCGCAGCACGTCGGCCGCGATCGGCGAGGCGCCGTAGACGATCATGCGGAGATTCTCGTAGTCGCGGTCGGCCGCGTCCGGGACCAGGACCAGGCAGGCCTGGATCATGGCGGGGACGAGCATCGTGCGCGTGACCCCTCCTTCGGAGAGCGCGTGCACGACGTCGGCGGGCGAGAAGTCCTCGTGGACGACCATCGACCCGCCGGACACCATCGATCCGATCGCCGCCAGCGCCGCCGCTGCGTGGTAGATGGGGGCGACGACCAGGCTGTGGTCGTCCGGGTGGGACGACAACGGCGCCAGCTGCTGGATCAGGTTGGCAGCCACGGCCGCGTGCGTGAGCACCGCGCCCTTGGGGCGTCCGGTCGTCCCGCTCGTGTACATCTGGTAGAGGTCGTCGTGGTCGTCGCCGCGGTGGTCGGGCGGCCCCTCGGGCTGCCCCCGGAGCCACTCGGCGTAGTCGATCCAGCCCTCGGGCCGCGGGCCGTCGAGGGACACCCAGGTCTTCACGTCGCCGAGCTCGTCACGCACGCCGTCGAGCGCCTCGACCAGCTCGCCCCGCGCGATCACCAACCTGGCGTTGGCGTCGCGCACGATGTAGGCGAGCTCCGGGGGAGCGAGGCGGTAGTTCAGCGGCACCGGTACGGCGCCCGACTTGGACCCCGCGAAGTAGAACAGGGGATACTCGAGGCAGTTCTTGGCGAGGACCGCGAAGCGGTCCCCCGCGGCGAGGCCCTGCGAGGCCAGCGCCCGCGCCAGGCGGTCGGCGTGCCCGAGGGCTTCGCCGTAGTCGATCCGGCGGTCGCCGCACTCGATGCACGGGCGGTCGGCGTTCGCGCGACCCAGGTAATCGAGAAAGTCGTGGAGCAGCATGGATCCTCCCGGCCCGACGGCCTGGAGCGGATCCTATCACCCCGTTTCCGCTAGCAGGCCTCGAACAGCGAGGCGAAGCCCTGGCCGCCGCCGACGCACATGGTGACGATGCCGTAGCGCTTGCCCTCGCGCCGGAGCTCGCGCAGGAGCAGACCGGTCATGCGCGTACCCGTCATCCCGAAGGGGTGGCCGATCGAGATCGAGCCGCCGCTCGGGTTGAGCTTCTCGTTCGGAATGTCGAGCTGGCGCTGGCAGTAGAGCAGCTGCGAGGCGAAGGCCTCGTTCAGCTCCACGATGTCGATGTCGTCGAGGGTGAGCCCGTGCCGCTTCAGCAGCTTGGGCACGGCGAAGATGGGACCGATGCCCATCTCGTCCGGGCCGCAGCCCGCGACAGCGCTGCCCCGGTACACGCCGAGGGGCTCGATGCCGAGCTGCTTCGCCCGCTCCGACGACATCAGCAGCGTTGCGGACGCCCCGTCCGAGAGCTGGGAGGCGTTGCCCGCCGTGATGGAACCGTCCTCCTTGAAGACCGGCTTGAGCTTGGCCAGACCCTCGAGCGTGGTGGTCGGGCGATTGCACTCGTCCCTGTCGACGACGGCATCCTCTTCGTAGGGATCCTCGCCCTTCTTGATGACGTTGCGGCGCACCTTCATGGGGACGATCTCCTCGCGGATCCACCCCTTGTCGGCGGCGGCGGCGTAGCGCTGCTGGCTCTGGAGCGAGTAGACGTCCTGGTCCTCGCGCGAGATCTTGTAGCGCTCGGCCACGACCTCGGCCGTGATGCCCATCGGGAAATACAGGCCCGGTAGGCGCTCCCTCGCCGCGGCGTTGATCAGCCGGTGCGTGTTCTGGGTGCCGTCCTGCATCATGGTGATGGTCTCGACACCGGCTCCGATGGCCACGTCGGCGCCCTCGTGCACGATCTGGTGTGCGGCCATCATGATGGCCTGCGAGCCCGAGGAGCAGAAGCGGTTCACCGTCGTGGCCGCGACTTCCTTGGGGAAGCCCGCCACCATGGCGGCGATCCGGGCCGTGTTCATGCCCTGGCAGCCCTCGGGCATGCCGCAGCCGACGATCACGTCTTCAATCTCGTCGGCGTCGAGGCCCTTCGTGCGCGCCACCACCTCTCTCAGGGTGTGGGCGAGGTAGTCCACGGGCTCGGTCAGGTTGAAGGAGCCGCGGTGGGCCTTGGTCAGGCCGGTGCGGACGCTGTCTACGATGACGGCTTCTCGGGCCATGAATGCCTCCGGGATCGGGGGTTCTACGATCGGTCACAAGCAGAGCCGGGCCCAGGATAGCGGGTCGCCGCCTTCGGCTCATCCCGGGCGCGGCGAAGAATAGTATGCTGAGCGCCCACCTTCGAGCGGATCGCCGCGACGGCGGCGACCCGGGCTGCGAGGAGAGAAGCCGTGAACATCCAGGGAATCGGAGCGCTCGTCACGGGCGGCGGATCGGGGCTGGGCGAGGCGACGGCGCGGGACCTGTCGAGCCGCGGAGCGAAGGTGGCGGTGTTGGACCTGCCCATCTCGAAGGGAGCCCAGGTGGCCGAGGCGATCGGAGGCGGCTCCATCTTCGTGGAGGCCGACGTCACCAGCGAGGAGCAGGTGCAGGCGGCGGTGGATCGAGCGGCTCAGGAGTTCGGCGGGCTCCACGTGAACGTGAACTGCGCCGGCATCGGAATGGCCGGGCGCACCGTGGGCAAGGGGAACGCGCCCTTCAACCTGGCTCTCTTCAAGCGCACGGTCGAGGTGAACCTGGTGGGCACCTTCAACGTGTTGCGCCTCGCGGCAGCCAAGATGGCCGAGAACCCGCCCGACGGCGGCGGCGAGCGCGGTGTGGTGGTGAACACGGCCTCGGTCGCGGCCTACGACGGCCAGATCGGCCAATGCGCCTACTCGGCCTCCAAGGGGGGCGTGGTCGGGATGACGCTCCCGATCGCGCGCGACCTCGCCAAGCTCGGCATCCGCGTGATGACCATCGCACCGGGCCTGTTCGCCACGCCTCTGCTGGCGCTCATGCCGGAGGCCGCGCGGCAGCAGCTGGCGGCCAGCATCCCCTTTCCCTCGCGCCTGGGCGAGCCGCACGAGTACGCGGCCCTGGCCTGCCACATCGTCGAGAATCCCATGCTCAACGGCGAGGTGATCCGGCTGGATGGAGCCGTCCGCATGGCGCCCAGGTAGGCACCTCGGCGGGGGCGGAGCCGCGAGCTCCGCTCTAGCCCGCGCCCCACTCGTCGAGGCGCTCCATCGTGTCCGCGTACTCCTGCACGAGCTCCTCGACGACGCTTCGCACGGATCGCACCTGGTTCATCGAGCCCACGATCTGGCCCACGAAGTAGTTGATCAGCTGCTCGGCACCCGGCGACTTGTGGGCCGAGCGCGAGATGCGCGCCTGGGCCTCGCGGATCAGCCGAGGCTGGAGCGGCATCGGTAGCGGATCCGGATTCGCGGGATCGCTCCAGGCCTCGGTCCAGGCGCTGCGGAGCTGTCGCGCGGGCTTGCCGGTGAGGGATCGACTGCGAACGGTGTCCCGCGACGATGCGT
>JAOTUO010000268.1 GCA_029863845.1 Myxococcales bacterium | reverse complement strand
CCCGAGCATCGGGGCGCCCGCCGTGCGCGGCCCGATCCAGGTCACGGCGCCGGTCGGGCCCTCGGTGGGGCCGCGCGCCGTCGCGGTCGCGTCGACCGGCGCGACGATCGGCTCCGCCAGACTCGACATTGGAAGCGGCTCTTCCGTCCGCGAGGGCGTCGTCTCCACGCGCGACGTGCGAGGCTCGGCGTCCGGCGCCCTGCTCGTGAGCGTCGACACCGAGGTCGGCGAAGGCTTCCTGGGGGGAACCGGCGGCACGGGCACCGGCAGCGGCGGCGAGTACGGCGCCGGCGCGCCCCGCTGCAACGATCGCCCCGAGGTGCAGGCGTACATGGCGCAGATCCGCTCCCGCACGCTGGAGCGCTGGAAGCTGCCGCCCGGGGTTCCGGTGGACGAACGGGTGACGCTTCGCTTCAAGCTGGACGTAGCCGGGTCCGCCAGCGCCGTCCAGGTCGTGAAGGCCAGCGACAACGCGCTCGGCGCCAGCGCCATCGACGCCATGCGGGCCGCCTCCCCCTTCCCGCCCGTCCCCGAGGGCGCCCGCTGCCTCTCGCACGGGCGGATCCGGGCGACCTTCAGCAGCGAGTCCGTTGCCGGCTGATCTTCTCGCAGCCCTACTGGCGCTGCTCCTGCTCGCCGGCCCGGCCTACGCGGCGTCGCGCTGCCCCGCCGTCGAGCTCATCTACGATGACGCCGAGCAGCTGAGCCAGAAGCGCACCGACACCAACGAGGACTGCCGGCACGACGAGTTCGTGTTCTACGCCGACGGCAAGCCCGAGCGTGCGGAGCGCGACCGCAACTTCGACGGCCGCATCGACGCGTGGATCTTCTACGGCCCCAACGGCAAGCCCGCCCGGCAGGAGCAGGACACCCGGGGCGACGGCAAGCCGGACCGCTGGATCACCAATCACGAGGGACTGCCCCGAACGCAGCTCGACGACCGCAACGGGGACGGCAAGAGCGACGCCATGCTCTTCTACGAGGCGGGCCGGCGCGCGAAGCTCGAGGAGGACACGAACTTCGACGGCCGCAACGACCGCTGGGTGACCTACCGCGACGGCGAGCCCGTCGAGATCGACGAGGACGAGAACCACGACGGAAAGGTCGACGCCCGTGCGAGCTTCAATCCGGATGGCTCGAAGCGGCTCGAGCAGCAGGACACCACCGGCGACGGCCGCTTCGACGTCTCGATCTACTACGAGAAGGGGGAGAAGGTCCGCGTCGAAGAGGACACGAACGAGAGCGGGAAGCCAGACGTCCTCACCTTCTACCGCGACGGCGTGATCACGCAGCGCCAGGCCGACACCACCGGCGACGGCCGCTTCGAGTCCCTGGCCGTCTTCGAAGACGGCGTCGAGCGCCGACAGGAGCGAGACGACGACGGCAACGGCAAGCCGAACCTTGTGATCTTCTTCGACTCCAGGGGTCGGAAGCAGCGCGAGGAGGTCGACACGGGAAGCGGCCGCCTCGCCCTCGTCCGCTTCTTCGAGAAGGGCCGCAAGCTGCGGGAGGAGGAGGACAAGAACGGCGACGGCAAGGCCGACATCGTCACCCACTTCGACGGCGACACCCCACTGCGTCGAGAGGCCGACACCAGCGGCGACGGCCGGAGCGACACCTTCATCGCCTTCGTCGGCGGCAAAAAGGCCTCCCAGGAAGAGGACCGCGACGGCGACGGCGACATCGACGCGAAATACCGCTTCGACGACCGGGGCGAAGTCCGCGTCGAGCTGCTGGACGAGGACCGCGATGGCCGCTTCGAGATCCGGAACGAGTACGAGGGGGGCGAGATCGCGCGGCGCACCATCGCCGCAGCCGGCAGCGACGCCATCCGCCGCACCGAGCACTTCCGCGGCGGGAAGCTCAGCCGCGCGGAGCTGGACGAGAGCGGAGACGGGCAGCCCGATCTCTGGAACTTCTACGACGAGGCCGGCGCCCTCACGAGGCAGGAGCAGGATTCCAACGGCGACGGCCGGCCGGACACCTGGGTGGCCCTCGACGCGAAGACCGGCAAGGAGACGGCGGTCCGCCGCGACGCCAACGGCGACGGGCGCGTCGACTCGTGGCGAACGAACGACTCCGAAGGCGTCACGCTGCGGTTGGAAGAGGATCGCGACGGGGACGAGAAGCCCGACCGGACGGTGATCTTTGCGGACGGTCGCCCCGACCGCTTCGAGGAAGACACCGACTCCGACGGGCGGATCGACCTGAAGGGCCGGATGGACGCCTCCGGCGCCATCACGCGCGAGGAGCGGGACACGAGCGGCGACGGCCGCTTCGACCTCCGCACCGCCTACGCGGGCGGCGAGAAGCTCGAGGAGGAAAGGGACACGGATGGCGACGGACGCCCCGACGTCGTCACCATTTTCGAGGGCGGGCTCCCGGTGCGCCAGCAGCAGGACACCCGCGGCGACGGCGTGTTCGACTCGATCCTCGTCTTCGCGGAAGGCCGCCAGGCCGAGCAGACCCGCGACAGCAACGGCGACGGCAAACCCGACGTCGTGGTCCGCTTCGACGACCAGGAGCGACCCGCTCGCGAGGAGATCGACCAGAACGGCGACGGACGACCCGACGTCGTGAAGATCTACGAGAAGGGCCGGCTCGTGCGCGACGAGGCCGATCAGGACTTCGACGGGCGCCTCGAGCTGGTGACCTTCTACAAGGGCGACCAGCCGCTGCGCTCCGAAGCGGACCTGAACGGCGACGGGCGGCCCAACGTGACGATCGAGTACCGGGACGGCCGCCAGGTCCGCCAGAGCGAGGACCGCAACCTCGACGGGGCGCCGGACGTCGTGACGCGGTTCGACGAGCAGGAACGGGTGCAGCGGATCGACACCGATGAGGACTTCGACGGGCGCCTGGAGACCGTCACCACCTTCGAGGGCGGGGTGAAACAGCGGACCGAGAAGGACCGCAACGGCGACGGCCGGACCGACCTGTTCGCGTACTACGAAGGCGGGGAGATCGTGCGCCAGGAGGAGGACTCGGATTTCGACGGCCGCATCGATCGGCGCAGCTCCAGCGACGCCGGCGGAGCCCGCGTCCAGGAGGCCGACACCCGCGGCGACGGCCGGATCGACACCTGGATCACGACGGACGCGGCGGGAAGCGTCCTCCAGAAACGGGAGGACCGCAGCGGAGACGGCCAGGTGGACCTCACCGTCTGGTTCGCGAACGGCAAGCCGGAGCGGTTGGAGCAGGACAGCGACGGGGGCGCCTGCATCGACTTGAAGCAGTGGTTCGACGCCGACGGGAACGTGCGCGCCGAGTACCGGGACACGACCGGGACCTGCAAGACCGATCGCTGGATCTACTTCGAGGCGGGCCGCCCCGTGCGCCAGGGTCTGGACACCCAGGGACGCGGTCGCCCCGACGTGCTCAACCACCTGAACGCCGAAGGCGCGATCGTCGTCCAGGAGGTCGCGAGCAACGGCCGCAACCCGGACAAGAAGCTCTTCCTCGACGCCAGCGGCGCGGTGACCGCCCAGTGCCAGCTCAACGAGGCCGGCGACAAGCTCGACACGCGCGCGATCGTCGTGAACGGCGAGGTCGTCGAGGTCCTGGTGGACACGACCGGCAACGGCATCGCGGACACCCGCGAGGTCTACCGGGGCGGCGAGCGCGTGCGGATCGATGCGGACACCAACGGCGACGGCAAGCCCGACGTCGTGCAGTCCGTGGCTGCGAGCGGGCTGCCGCTTCAGGAGGAAGACACCGACTTCGACGGGATCGTCGACCGCCGCTTCGAAGGCGACCGCCTCGTCGAGACGACCGCCGGCACCCGCGTTTCCGGCGCCGACTTCGGCCGGCTCGGCTGCGGGAGCTTCCACCGCTTCTGGTGGAAGCGATGATCCCGCCCCCCCCGCCCCGGACGGCGCGCGTCTCCAGCGTTCGCGCCTTCTGCCGCCGGCTCCTCGAGTCCGGGGACCTGGCCTCGAAGCTCGCGCCGCCGAAGGGTCCCGACGGGAAGCCCCTCGACGACGCCCGCCCGGGCCCGCGCCTCGAGATCGCGCGCCCGGCGCGCGACCCGGAGCTGGCGCTGCGGACAGGCGTCGGCCGCCTCCCCTCCCCGCGCGACCTGGGCGCGCCTTTCGCCCGCGCACGCTGTCTGGCGACCTTCGCCCACCACGAGCTGATGGCGGCCGAGCTCTTCGCCTGGGCCCTGTTGCGCTGGCCCGAGCTTCCCCCGCGCCTGCGCCGCGGATTCATCGGTGTGCTCGCCGACGAGCAGCGGCACTGCCGCCTCTACCTCGCGCGGCTGCGGGCGCTGGGCTCCGACCTGCACGAGCACCGCCTGTCGGACTACTTCTGGAAGCACGCCCCCGCCATCGCGGCCTCGCCTCACGGGCCTCGGGCCTTCCTGGCGGCCATGGGGCTCACGCTGGAGCAGGCCAATCTCGACTTCTCGCTCGTGTACCGCGACGCCTTTCGCGAAGCGGGCGACGAAGCCACGGCGCGCGTCTGCCAGGTCGTCCACGACGACGAGATCGGCCACGTGCGACTCGCGGCGCGCTGGCTGCGGCGACTCGCGCCGGGCGACCGCGACGACGTGCAGCGCTACACGGAGGCCGTGCCCTTCCCCCTCGGTGCCGCGCGCGCCAAGGCGCGCCGCTTCGACGCCGACGCGCGCCGGCGCGCGGGGTTGAGCGACCCCTTCATCGAGCACGTCCGGAGCGCGCGCTCCTCACAGGAGCTGCGCGGCACCCCGCGCGCGCCTCGTGTCCCGTGACCGTCGAGCGGCTGCTGATCCCGAACCTCGGCGCCGAGGAAGGAGACGACTGGAGGCCCCACCGGCGCGAGCCATCCGTGCGCTGCGTCGCCCGGCTCTGGCGCGGGATCTTCGGGCCCGGCGCGCGCTGGCCCGACGAGGACGCGGGCAACGCGAGCGACGTGTGGCCGCCGGCGCTGGGTCCGGCCCCGGCCGCGCCCGTCTTCGAGTGGCTGGACGCGCGCGGTGACGCCACGGCCTGGCTCAACACCGACGAGGCCGAGCGCGCGGCGGCCGCCGCCGGCCGGTCCCTGTGCGGGGCCCCGCCGGCGGTGGTGAGGCGCGTGCACGACAAGGCGTTTTCACAGCGCGCGGCGCTCGAGGCGGGCCTCGTGCCGCCGGCGCTACGCGAGGCGGTCCGGGTCTTCGAGCCGGCCGAGCTGAGCGATGCGACCGAGGCGGTGCGCCGCATCGAGGCGAGCCTCGCCGACTGGCCGGCGCCGCTGCGGCATCGCTTCACGCTCAAGCCGCGCTTCGGAAGCAGCGGCCGCGGGCGCGTCGCCGGCGTCGACGGGCGCGCCGACACGCCGGACGTGCGCGGCGCGCTGGCGCGCCTCGCCGCGCGCGGCGGCGCCGTGCTCGAGCCCTGGCTCGCGCGCCGCGCGGACCTCTCGGCACACCTGTACGTCGAAGCAGCCGGCGGTCTCCGGCTTCTCGGCACCACCGAGCAGGCGGTCACGGCGTCGGGCGTCCCCGTCGGTCATCGCGGCCTCGTCGACGCCCGGGGCCGCGTGTCTTCCGGAACTGCCCACGACGAGGCGCTGCGTGAGGCGGCGGCCGAGATCGGGGCGGCCGCTGCAACGCAGGGCTTCTTCGGCCCGTGCGGCCTCGACGCCTTCGCGTTCGAGGACGGCGGGGGCGCTCCGACGCTCCGGCCGGTGGTGGAGTTCAACGCGCGCTTCACGACCGGCCTGGTCGCGCTCGGTTGGGTCCGCCACGCCCTCCGCACGCTCAAGACCCGCCTGGGGCTCGTCCCCGGCGAGCTTCGGGCCTTCTACTTCGGGATCGATGCGCCGGCCGGCGGCTGGCCCGAGGCCGGGGACCGCGACCCGCACGCGCTGATCCCGATCGGCTGGCGCGACGACGGGCCCCGCCCGGCGCTGCTGCTGGCGGAGAGCCTGGATGCGCTCGACACGCTGCTGGCGCCGCGCGCAGCCCGCGATCGAATCAGACCGCCTTGCGCTTGAGCTC
>JAOTUO010000267.1 GCA_029863845.1 Myxococcales bacterium | reverse complement strand
CATCCCGAGCTCGACGCGGTGGTGGAGCCGTTCTTCGAGCTCGGGATGGCGCCGGGGATGGCGGTGGCCGTGGTCGACGGCGAGGATCTGGTCTACGCGCGGGGCTTCGGCGTCGCCGACGTCGAGACCGGCGAGCCCGTGCGGCCGGACACTCTCTTCTACGTCGCCTCGACGACGAAGTCCCTGACCGCAGCGGCGGCCGCCGTGCTGGCGCAGCGCGGCGCGATCGACCTCGACGCGCCGATCGCCGCCGCGCTGCCGGATCTGGCGCTGGCGCCGCCGCTGTCCGCGGCGACGATCACGCTGCGCGACCTGCTGACGCTGACCCACGGCATCGCCGACGGCGGGCCGGTGGTCTTCCGCACCGCATACTCCGGCGAGCACTCGCCAGAGCTGCTGCTGCGGCTGCTGGCGGCCTACCCGCCGGCGGCGAGCGGGCGCGAGTTCGCGTACGGCAACCTGGGCTACAACGTGGCCGGCCTCGTCCTCGAGGCGCTCCTCGGTGCGAGCTGGAAGGAGATCGTCGAGCGCGAGATCCTGGCCCCGGTCGGCATGGTCGACACCCGCGCCTCGCTGGCCGGAGCCGGCGCCCGGCTGGCCGCTCCCCACGAGCCGACCGCCGACGGCTTCCGCCGCATCCGTTTCGCCAAGGCCGACGCCAACCTGCACGCCGCCGGGGGACACGTCTCGACCGTGCTCGACCTGGCGCGCTGGCTCGAGGTGCAGCTCAACGCCGGACGGCTCGACGGCCGCCAGGTCCTGCCCGCGGCGGCGATCGCCGAGACGCAACGGCACCAGGCCGACCAGGACCGCGAGTTCGGCGCCTACCACCGCGACGGCTGGGGGCTCGGGTGGGACCTGGGCACCTACCGCGGCGAGCGGCTCGTGCACCGCTTCGGCAGCTTCGCCGGGTTCCGCTCCCACGTCTCGTTCCTGCCGGAGAAGCGCCTCGGCGTGGCCGTCCTGGTCAACGACGGCGCGCTCGGCGCGATGGTCGCCGACCTGGTCGCCAACGCGATCTACGACCATCGGCTCGACGGCGCCGCGGCCGCGGCAACGCGCCGGGCGACGCTCGAGCAGGCGGCGCAGCGCGTCGCGATGGGCCGCCGGCAGCTTGCCGATCACCTCGCCGAGCGGGCTGCCCGCTCCCAGGACCTGCCCCATCCCCGCGCCGCCTACACCGGGGCGTTCGAGAATCCCGACTACGGCGTGATGCGCTGGACCCTCGACGGCGACGCTCTCCAGGTGACCATCGGCCTCGCCGAGTCCACGGCCGAGGTCTACGACGCCGCGGCCAACCAGCTGCGTGTCGAGCTCACCGGCGGCGGAGAGGTGGTGACGTTCGCCTTCGCGGACGGCCGCGCCGTGAGCGTCTCCTACGCCGGACGGGAGTTCGAGCGAACGGGCGACTGAGCCCCGCCGACCGGCTGGGACCTTCGATCGCCGAGCGGCAGGAGCACGGCGGCAGCTGGGAGGCGGCGCCCCTCGCGCTGCCTCGCCAGCCCGCGTCGTGTGACCAGGGAGTCGAGGCACTCCAGCACGCGACAGTCGAGAGGGCTCGGGTCTCGGAGCGTCATGATTCGTCCCCCCTGCGCGCTCGCGCGGATGGTCAGGGCTTGAGCCTGTACTCCTCGCCCAATCGGCCCGCGCCCGCCAGGTACTTGCGCGCGCGCACCAGCTCCGCGATCTGCCGGATGTGCCCGAGGTCGTGCAGCGCCCATTCGTGCAGCATCTGCAGCAGCGTGACCTCTCCGGCGGCCAGGTGCCACGCCTTCCGATTCCCGGCCTCCGCCGGCAGCCCTCGCAACAGTTCGATGTTGGCTGCGCGCTGGACCTCGAAGCGTCCGATGTCCTCCTCCGGATCCGCGTTCCTGTAGATGTCGAGGTACATCTGCGCGTCGTCGGGCTCGAGCTCCGGCATCTCCTCGCTCAGGAAGCGCTCCACACGCGCCCGGTAGCAGTGACCCTCCGAATGCAGGAGATGGGAGAGCACCTCCGCGATCGAGAAACGATCCTCCGCCGGCTTCCAGCGAGCGTCCTCTTCCGAGATCTCCGACATCAGTCCGCGCAGGATCGCGGGTGTTGCTGCGAGCAGGTCGAGGCAAGGCAGACCGGCGTCCATGGCGACCATCCTACGATGCTCTCGCCGCCTCGAACGGCGCCGGGGCTGGAGTGCGGACTCCCGTGCCGGCCGAGGGGCCACCGCCGCCGCGCCCGGGTACCCGTGAGATGATGGCCGCAATCACCGACCGACACTCTGGGCCGGCGCTGCAGCCGTCGGCCGCCACCGGAGGCGGCATGGCATCCATTCGACACGAGGTCTGGATCGACGCTCCGACGGAGCGCGTCTTCGAGTTGTTGACTTCGGCGGAGCAGATCGGAACCTGGTGGGACCGGCAGACCGTGGTGGACACCCCCGAGGGAGTGGTGCTCGAACACTCTCCCGGCCCCGAGCACGGCGTCGTCCGGTTCCTGGTGCTCGAGACCAGGCCGCACGAGCTCGTGCGGTGGAGATGCATCAGCACCCACCCGGAGAACGTGCCGGCCTCCGAGTGGACCGGCACGGAGATCGCCTTCCACCTCGGGGACCGGTCGAGCTCACGGGAGGCGACCGAGAAGTGGGCCCTTTCCATCCATCTCCAGACGGTGCTCCGCCTGGAGCACACCGGCTGGAAGGAGGACGCGAGATACCTGCCGTTCTGCAACTTCGCCTGGGCCGCCGTGATGACCAGCCTCTCGCAGAAAGCCGTCGAGAAGGGCGGGTGAAGCAGGGATTCCAGCCGTCTCTCGGGGGCCCGCCGCGCCCGAGGTCTGGGAGGACGACGTGCGCGGGCTGGTGGCGCTGGTCGAGCGCTTCGCCGAGCGTGGCCCCGGCGCCGACTGGCCCGAGCACGCCCTGTTCGGGCGCATGACCGGCCGCGACTGGGGGGTCTTCGTGCACAAGCACTTCGACTACCACTTACGGCAGTTCGGAGCCTGAGCGCCGGAAGCGGACCTCGGGGAGCGCACTTCGAACCGGACGGTGCCTCGGGCGAGCCTCGGGCCAGATGGACGCCAGATCGTGGGTGAGTCAGACTTGACCGACCTCCACGCTTATAGCTTGACCAACGCTCCGTTGGAGCGCCCGGAGAGGGAGAAGTCGAGGATGCATGACGAGAGCCGATCGGAAACAGACCCCCACGCGTCATGGGAGCGGGTGCGGGGTGCGGGGATCGCAGGGACACGCTCCTTTGCCTGGGGCCTACTTCTGCTGATCACGGCGCTCACGGTCGCCGCCTGCGCGGGCTCCTGGAGCAACCAGGTCATCGAAGAGGTCACGCAGGCCGAGCAACGCTACGCGGAGCTCGAGGGCGCGGGAGACGTCGAGGCACAGTTCGACCTGATGGCCGACGACTACGTCTACATCGACGTTTCGGGCAAGCGGATCGGCAAGGAAGAGCTCATGGCCCGCCGCGCCGGCGACGAGCGCCGCAGCTCCGAGCTCGAGCTCTCCGATCTTGAGGTTCTGCCGATCGCTCCCGATGCCGCCCTGACGCGGGGCCGCTGGGACTCCCGGTCGCTCTACTACGGCGGCCTGCCGAGAGTCTCCGCGTCGCGCTACATGGCGCTATGGCGCAAGCGCGACGGCCGCTGGCTCCTGGTCGCCGATCAGACGACGCCGATCGCCGAGCGCTCGACCGTCGTGCGCGAGCGGGTCGGGCTGGCGGCAGAGCGGCTCGCGGCTCTGGCCGGGCGCTACCGGCTCGAGACCCCTGAGCCTCTGGAGGTCGAGCTCGAGGCAACGGCCGACGCCCTGGCGCTCGCCATCCCGGGCCACCTTGACGAGCCGCTCGCCTTCTTCCCCTCCGCGCCCGATCGCTTCTTCTCGGTCGAGCGGCCCTGGGAGCTCGAGTTCGGAAGCGACGGCGAGGAGATCGTCCTGGCCACCTGGGGCGAGCCCACCCGTGGCCGGCGGGTGCGGCCGTGAGGGGGAGGGGGCAGGCCTACGAGGAACCCTCGGCGAACTGGATCACCGCGGGGGAAATACGGTGACAGGCTACTCATTAGCTTGCCAGCTCGCCTGGAACGCACGCGACCGGAATGAGTAGCCTGTCACCGAATTCCTACAAGAAGCTGCTCGGAAGCGTGCGCAGTGCGCTCGGCGGGCAGACGGTCCGGGTGGTAGAGCCAAGAAGGGGGCGGTCGCGCGCCTCGATCCCGGCGTTGAGATCTTCGGGTCCGGCCCCGGATGGAGGTTCGGGTTTCCCTGGCCTGAGAGCTAGGGCACAGTGGTTGACCAGGCCGACGTATCGCCGGACTCGAAGCCGTCCACGAAGATCGGCAGGTCACCGACCTCGCCGAGCGCTAGCCCGGTCGAGGGGTGCCGGTCGGCGCTGACGTCGGCGCAAGGCATGAACGTCCCGTCTCCGTTGCCCAGACAGACCCGATTGCGTTGCCCTGGGTTCTCTGACCCATTGGCGAAGATCGCGTCGAGGTTGGAATCCCCGTCGACAAATCCCAGAGCCACGTCGAGGGTCTGGTGCTCGTCGGCTCCAACGTCAATGCAGGGTTGGAAGGTGCCGTCCCCGTTGCCCAGACAGACGCGGTTCCGCTGGTCGAGCCCGTTGGCGAAGATCGCGTCGAGATGGGAGTCGCCGTCGATCAGGCCCAGGGCGACGCTCGTCGTGGGGTGGGCGTCGGGGCCGACGTTCGCGCAGGACGGGAAACCACCATTGCCGTCGCCCAGACAGACTCTGTTCGTCAGGTCGGCGGCGAAGACCGCATCGAGGTTGGTGTCGCCGTCGACGAAGCCAAGGGCCACCTCGGAGGTCATGGCACCGATGTTGATGGAAGTGCAAGGCATGAGGGTGCCGTCACCGTTGCCCAGGCACGCCCGTGCGTCCGAGAACATCACGTCGAGGTTCGCGTCGGCGTCGAAGTGCCCGAGCGCCACGCCGGTCGCTCCCTGCTCGATGCTCGCGATGCAGACGGAGAACGTGCCGTCGCCGGCACCCAGGCACACGCGGTGCTTGTCTTCCTGGGGGCCACTGATGGCATTGGCGAAAACCGCGTCGAGGAAGGAGTCACCGTCGACGAAGCCGAGGGCCACGCCCGAGGTCTCCTTCTCGTCGGCGCTGACGTCGGCGCAGTCGGTGAACCTGCCGGTACCGTCGCCCAGGCACACCCGGTTGGGTCCGCCGTCGATGAAGTCACCGCGATTGGCGAAAACGGCATCGAGATGGGGGTCCATGTCGAGGAAGCCCAGCGCCACCGCGTGCATGTCGCCGCCCGGCTCGGCGATGAACTGGCAGAACGGGAACTGGCCGCCGTCGTCGCCCCAGCAGACGGTGTCGGCCTCGTTGATGACGTTGGTGAACACGACGTCCACGTTGGCCTGGCAGTAGGCGACCCCGGCCAGTGCCACGCCGTAGCTGCCGGCCGCAGGGGTGCCGCCCTCCCAGGCGTCGAAGCGGCCCGCCGGCGGGCTCCGCGCATGCACGAGGTCGAGACCGGAGCCGATGTCGAACAGGTCCGTGGGGGTCGGGTCTCGTGGCACGTCCGGCGCGCCCGCGACGACGAGCACGTACTCTCCGGGTACCGTCAGGACGAACCCCGAGCCGTCCGTCGCGGTTCCGGTCAGAGTCGAGAGAAACGGCGCTCCGCTGGGAGGCGTATCGTCGTTCGCCAGGATGGGTCCGCCGTACTTGTCGAAGAGAAACAGCCTCGTGTTGAAGTCACCGCTAGCCCCCGGAAGCGTGTTCGGGTCCGTCGTAGCCTGAAACGACGCGGGGTCGACGATCTTGATGCAGTAGGCGTCTCGGAGGTCGCTCCCCGACGTGGCGCCGACGATGGCCGTCAGCTGGCCCGAGCCCCGAGTCACCTGAGCCGCCGATTCCGGGAAGCTTCTCGCGTCTTCCGACTCCGTCCATACCTGGCCCGCGGCCGAGGACGCGATCAAGAGGCCAAGACACGCGAAACGCCGAGCTCTCAATCG
>JAOTUO010000266.1 GCA_029863845.1 Myxococcales bacterium | reverse complement strand
GGAGGGGAGCCCGAGGCAGTCCAGGATGGCGTGGATCGCGTCGGGCGATTCGATCGCGGCAAGAAGCCGTAGCCGGCCGCCACACCGAGGGCAGGCGAACGCGTCCACGTCGAACACGCGCTGCAGAAGCTCGGCCCAGGGAAGCCTGCGGGGGCGTGGCAGAGGTGGGCGCGGCGGGCAAGCGGGCGCGCCCGAGCCGGCGTCGGTCGCGACCTGCTTGTCATTCCGCGGAATCGCGTTGCCGGCGATCCGGATCGACCCGGTGGCCGCAGAGCCCGCGGCGCATTCGTCATTCGCCTCGCGCGGCGAGACAGCAGTGCTCCCCACCGCAATGGGCTTCGGTCCGGCGGGCACGACGCGGTCGCGCCAGCTCGCGCACGGGGCGAGGATGCCGTGATAGCGGACCCAGTGAGAGCGCGGCGGTGGAACGATCGGGGCCAGACGTTCCAAGAGCTCGAGGGGCTCGAGCAGGACATGGGTGGTGCCGTCCCGCCAGCGCTGCTTCAGGCGGTAGCAGAGGCGCCCGTCGCCGTGCCGGGTGAGGCGCTCCGTGGCGAGCGGGGGTCGGGCGACGTAGCGGCACAGCCGCTCGAGCCGCCTGCGATCGCGGGCCGGGACGGCGACGTTCGCGTGCAGGCTGAGTCCCCCCGCGCTCGCGCAACGGGAACCCGGCCCGAGCTCGCTGGCCTCGGGGTCGACACGGTCGCCGAGACGCCGCAGGCGCTGCCCGGTGCGGGGACCCGTGGCCACCCGGCCCCGAACGGAGGCCGCGGCGAGCGCCGCCAGCAGCGGTTCCTGCTCCGCGAGGGGATCCGCCTCGGTCGGGTCGGCGTCCGGGAGGAATCCCTTCCGCGCGAGGAGCCGCTCGAGATGACGAGCGATGCGGGCCACAAGCCGCCCCACCTCACCGTCGTCCGGTGGAGGAAGCGGGTGAAATCGAGCCGCACTCCCGTCTCGGATCTCGTAGACGCCGTCGAGCGCGAGGCTGTGGAAGTGGAGGTTCAGGTTCAGCGCCGAGCCGAAGCGCTGCACGAACGTGATGGCGCCGGAGAACCCACGAGACACACGCCACTGCGCCCGCGCCCGGCGCCGGAGCGAGGCGAACAGCGCGCGGATGAAGAGGCGCAGGACGTGGCTCGTGAGCTGCGCGTCGTAGGCCAGGCGGTAGCGCAGGGCGAAGGGCAGCGAGAGGACCCACTGCCGCACCGGGACCTCGGGAAGGACGCGATCGACCAGGTGCGCTGCGGTATCGGCCATGCGCCGCCGACCGCAGGAGGGGCAGAAGCCTCGGCCTTTGCAGGAGAACGGAACCAGGCGGTCGCAGCCACAGGCGTCGCAGTGAAGGCGGAGGAAGCCGTGGGCGAGGACACCGCAGGCGAGGTAGCCACGCAGCTCACGCTCTACGAAGCGGGGCGCGGGATGATCTCGCTCGCGCGCCCGTGCCAGGAAGGTTTCGAGATGCTCGCGGAGGGTCTGGTGGAGAAGCGTCTCCTCTGGACGGTGAGGGATGTAGGAGGACGATGTCTGACTGGAATGTCGACACGAACCGTGTGCGTGGCGCAGGAGCTCCGGCATCTGGCCGGAGCGAAGCTGCAAGGCTCGCGCCCCCGCTCGCTGGCCACGTGTGTGCGCAAAGAGCCTTTTGGGCGCTGGTTCGCGCCCCGGCGTTCACCAGGCTCCTGCGATCCTGTGTTCACGGCCGAAGCTGCGACTCAGGCGGAGCCGTGAGGTGGAGATGTTGCGGCGCTCGAAGATCGGCTCGCCGCTGATGGTGGAGAGAGAAGGTGAGCGCCGGGAAAGAATGCTGCAAAGCAAGGAAAAAGCGACCGGAGGTCGGGGAGATCTTCGCTCAGTGTCTCGTGCGCTCGCGTCCCGGATTCCGCCGACGCTCGCGCGCAGGTACGCTGCTCCTCATGCATGCACCTCTTGCGCCGCCCGGCTGGGCGAGCAGCCGAGCGATCTGCTGTGACCAGTCGATGGGTGCCCCCGCCGAAGATCCGGGTCGCGAGAGCGGAGGGCATTGACTTTCGTTTTACTTTCGTCTAACATTTTTCAGGTCACCCCACCGGTTCCGGGAGCGCTTCCGGCGATGCGCGTGCGAGCGTTCTCGCAACGGCTTTCGCATCGGACGCGACCGCGTTCGCCCACCCGTCCCACCGTGCGGCGGCTGTCGGTGGGAGCGCTCGTGTTCCTGCACGGGCGCGACGCGGACGGGCGTCTGCGGGAGCTTTCGGCCCAGCGCGCCCGGTTGCGCCCGGTTCTGGGGACACTGGCCGCCGCCGTGTTGGATCGGCGCGCGTTCGAGCCGCTCGGCTTCCGGTGCCTGGGCGACTGGAGTCGCGAGCGGCTCGGCGTCGGGGCCCGCACGCTGCGCGAGTGGGCGCGCGTGGAACGGGCGCTGGCGGGCCTGCCCCTTCTTCGGGCCGCGGTGCGCGCGGGCGAGGTCTCGTGGACGGTTGCGCGCAAGATCGTTGGGGTGGTGAGTCCAGAGAGCGAAGCCGCGTGCCTCGCCAGCGTGCGCGGGCGCACGGTGCGGGCGGTCGAGGTGATGCTGCGGGCCGTCGCGGAGCCCGCCACAGGCGCCTCCGAAGCCGCGGAAGAGAATCGGGTTCTCGTGCGCGTGGCGTGCCCACGGCGCGTGGCGATGAAGTGGGCGGCGGCGCTCGAGCTCGCGCGGCGCATGGCGGGCGAGTCGCTGCCCACGTGGGCGTGCGCTGAGGCGATCGCGGCGGAGTGCGCAGCGGCGGGCGCCGCGGTCTCGCCCCCTCCGCCCGACCGATGCAGCCCTCTGCACTCGGCCCGCGCGCCCCAGCGCAACGCCGAGTCGGGGCTCCGCGCGCAGGTCTGGCCGCACCTGGCGTGGACTCCACCTGCGGTGCCGGGGGGCGATCGGCTGGAGCGGCTGTCGCACGGGCTCGACCGGTGCGCCCCCCGCGCCCTCGACCGCCGCTTCCGGGAGGCCATTGCGTTCCTCCAGCAGATCGACATCGAGATCGGACGCGTGCTGCGCCAGGTGGTCGAGCGCAAGCTCTACCGCGAGCTCGGCTTCGAGACGTTCGAGCGCTACGCGACAGAGCGGCTCGACGGCTCGGCGCGGCGGCTCGTGCGGCTGGCGCGCGCGGAGCACCGGGCACCCGAAGTGGCCACTGCGTTCCGCGCCGGACGGATCACGCTGTTTCAGGCCGAGGTGCTGCTGCGCGGCGGGCGCGTCGATCGGGCCGAGCGGGTGACGCTGCGGCGCCTGGAGGACGAGGTACCCGAAGCGGAGGTCGCGTTCCGGGCGCCACGGGACGTGGCGATCCTGTTCGAAGCGATGGTGGCGCGCGTGGGACTCGAGGCGATGCTCGATCACGCGATCGTGACGTGGGTCGAAGCCGGGAGGGCGTTCGAGGACTACGCGGATTTCGGACGCGATGGCTTTCGCTGCACGGTGCCCGCGTGCACGGCGCGGCGGAATCTGCAGAGCCATCACATCGTCTTCCGGTCGGCGGGCGGTCCGGACCGACCGTGGAACCGGACGACGCTGTGTGCGTTCCACGATCACCGCGGTGTGCACGCGGGGCGGGTGCGGATCCGCGGGCGGGCGCCCGACAGGCTGGTCTACACGCTCGGCGTGGGGCGGTTCCGGTCGGGGGACGTGAAGCTGTAGCTGGATCAGTTAACTTCGCCCCTCCCTCGACTTCCACGATCCTCCGGGAGGCAGAATCCATTGCAGGCCGCGGAGATCCTCGAGGGCCTGAATCCCGAGCAGCGCCGAGCGGTCGAGACGACCGAGGGGCCGTTGCTCGTGCTGGCCGGCGCCGGCAGCGGGAAGACGCGCGTGCTGACGCACCGGATCGTCTACCTGATGGGCGTCTGCGGGATCCCGCCGGAGGGCATCCTCGCCGTCACCTTCACGAACAAGGCGGCGGGGGAGATGCGCGAGCGCGTGCAGAAGCTCCTCGGCCCCGAGGCCGAGGCCCTGTGGGTGACGACCTTTCACTCGGCCTGCGTGCGCATCCTGCGCCGCGACATCGGGCACCTGGGTCTCTCCCGCGGCTTCGTCATCTACGACCAGGCCGACGGCCTGGGCGTCGTGAAGGAGGCGCTCCGGCGTCACGGCCTCGATCCCCGCGTGGTGGACCCGCGGCGCATCCAGTGGCGCATCGACCAGTGGAAGAACGCCTGCGTGGCGCCGGCCGCGGCCGTCGAAGGCGCCGCCGACCTCGACAGCGAGCGGGCGGCGGAGGTGTACGCCACCTATCAGCGGCTGCTGGTGGACGCCAACGCCCTCGACTTCGGAGACCTCCTGCTGCGAACGACGGAGCTCTTCGAGCGCTTTCCGGAGGTGCTCCGCTACTACCGCAGCCGCTGGCAGTACGTCCTCGTGGACGAGTACCAGGACACGAATCGCGCGCAGTACAAGCTCGTCCAGCAGCTCGCCGGCGAGCACCGCAACCTGTGCGTGGTGGGCGATCCGGACCAGTCGATCTACGCGTGGCGCGGCGCCGACATCCGGAACATTCTCGATTTCGAGGGGGACTACCCCGAGGCGCAGATCGTGGTGCTCGAACGCAACTACCGGTCGACGCAGCCCATCCTCACCGGCGCCAGCGCCGTGGTGGCGAACAACGTCGATCGCAAGAGCAAGGATCTGTTCACCGAGCGGACGGGAGGCGAACCCATCGAGGTGCACGAGGCGCTCGACGATCGCGGCGAGGCCCAGTACGTGGTCCGCCGGATCCTCGCCGAGTCCCGGGGCGAGGGCCGCCCCCTCGGCGAGTTCGCGATCTTCTACCGCACCAACGCGCAGTCCCGGCTCTTCGAGGAGGAGTTCCTCAAGTACGACGTGCCCTACGTGGTGGTCGGCGGCGTTCGTTTCTACGACCGGGCCGAGGTGAAGGACGCCCTGGCGTACCTGCGATTGATCTCCAATCCGGCCGACGGCGTCGCGCTGCGGCGCATCGTCAACCGGCCGGCGCGGGGCATCGGCAAGACCACCCTGGAGCGCGCCGAGCGCTTCGCCCGCGAGCGCCAGGTCCCGCTGCTCGAGGGGCTCCGGCTCGTGGTCGAGGCGGCTGCCGCGCGTTCCGCCCCCAAGGTGCGCGGCTTCCTGGACCTGCTCGCCGAGCTGCGGGCGGACATCCTGGACCGGCCGCCGTCCGACGCGCTCGCCCGGGTGCTCGACCGGACCGGTTACACCCGCCATCTCGAAAAGGAGGGAACTCCCGAGGCGGAGGCGCGGATCGAGAACCTGCGCGAGCTGCTGGCGGCGGCCGAGGACTTCAGCCGGGAGAGCGCCGGAGTCGACATGGACGAACGCTCGGAGCTGGAGATCTTTCTCGACCAGGTCGCGCTGGTCTCCGACCTCGACGGATACCAGCGTCGCGACGAGGCCGTCTCGCTGATGACGGCCCACTGCGCCAAGGGACTCGAGTACCCGGTGGTCTTCGTGGTCGGAATGGAGGAAGGGATCTTTCCACACGCCGCTTCGCTGCGCGACGAGCGCGGGATCGAGGAGGAGCGGCGACTGTGTTACGTGGGGATGACGCGGGCGATGCAGAAGCTCACCCTCACCTGCGCCTCGGAGCGGCTGCGTTTCGGATCGCGCACCTACGGGGTGCCGTCGCGATTCCTCCGCGAGATTCCGACCTCGGTCCTCGCGGCCCCCGCCGAGCGGGATCCCTCGCTCGACTACTCCTACGGGCAGGCGGAGGCGCCGGTCGTCGCGCCGGGGCTGCGCGTCCGGCACCCCGTGTTCGGGCCGGGCTCGATCCTCGCCGTCTCCGGCGACGGCGCCGGACAGAAGCTGCGTATCCGGTTCGACCGCGCCGGCGTGAAGACCATTCTCGTGCGCTACGCCAACCTCGAGCTGGGATGACGCGCCTTCGGGTTCTCGTGATCGTCGCCGCGCTCGCGGCGTCGGCCTGCACCGAAGCGCCGCGCCCCCGCAGCGCGATCCTCATCCTGCTCGACACGCTCCGCGCCGACCGTCTCGGCGCCTA
>JAOTUO010000265.1 GCA_029863845.1 Myxococcales bacterium | reverse complement strand
TGACGGGGGAGATGGATCTGCGCACGCCGATGGGACAGACCGAGGAGTACTACCAGGCCCTGAAGTTCCGGAAGGTCCCGACCGCCATGATCCGGTTCAAGGAGGAGTGGCACGGCACGTCGAGCAAGCCGTCCAATTTCCTGCGGACCCAGCTCTACCTGCGGGCGTGGTTCGCGCAGCACGCTCGCCCCGGGACCACGGTCAGCTCGCTTTCGAGCCCCGCTCCTCGTCCCTGAGCTCCCGCAACCCGTCGGCGATGCGGGTGGTGAGCGTGCGCTCGTCGCGCAACTGCGCGAGGAGCGCCTCCGCCTGCTTCACCTCGAACGCCAGTTGCCCGGTCTTCTCGACGACGTGATCGAGCACCGCCCGCTCGCTCTGGAGCGTGGCCAGGCTCTGCCGCACGTCGGCCAGGAGCCCGTCCAGCCGCGCCATGCGCGTCTCGGCCTGCTGCAGGGCGGCGACACGCTCCGTGAGCGCCGCGCCGAGCTCGTCCACCTCGAGGGCGCGCTGCCGCACCCCTTCGAGGGTCTCCCGCGCGCGGGCGATCTCCTGCCGGGCACCGAGGATCTCCTGCAACTGCGCGACCGAGGCCTGCGCGGTCTCGAACACGCGGTGCGTCTCCGCCTGGGCCGCCTGCACCGCCGCGCGCCGCTCCTCCAGCCGCGCCAGCCCGGTTTCGGCGGCGGCCTCGAGCCGTCCGAGCTCGGCCAGCTTGTCTTCGAACTTCGCCAACCGCTTCTCGACGAAGCGCAGGTTGCCGGTGCGGGCTTCGAGCTGCGCCGCGAGCTGCTCGACCTGCCGCGCCTGTTCGCCGGTCGTCACGACGCCCCCCGCAACGTCGTCGTGCAGCTTCTGCAGCTGCTGCAGCGCCTGGGCCGCGTCCTGCCGCAGGGTCGAGGCGCGCTCCAGATGCTCACTGCCCTGCCGGAGTGCGCGCTCGCGCTGCTCCAGATCCGCCTGCACCGCGTCCACCCGCTCGGCCAGCGCTTCCAGCGCCGCATGCCGTGCGGCGGTCTCCGTGACCCGGCTCTCCACCTGCCGCAGCCGTTCCTCGGTGCCGGCCAGGCTCTCACGCAAGGGGCCCACGCGGGTCACGGCATCGTCCAGGGCCCCGGCCTGCTCCCGCAGGTGCGCAAAGCGCTGGTCCGCATCCACGAGCCGCTGCTCGAGGGTCCCGGTGCGACGCGCCAGATCGTCCAGCGCCGTGCGGCGGTCGTCCAGCGCCCGCATCCGCCCCTCGACCTCCCCGCTCAAGACCCCCAGCTGATCGAGCCGCGCGGCCAGCTGCTCGAGGAACGACTGGCGTTCCGCCAGGGCGGTCGCCTGTGCCGTCGCCTGCGCGGCGCTCGTTCGAACGCGTTCGACGTCCGTCCCGACGTCGCCCAGCTCCGCCAGTTGGCCGTGGAGCGCCGTCACGGTCCCCCCCAGCGCGGCCAGCTCGCGCCGGGCGGTCGCCTGACCTTCCCGCGACCGCTCGAGCTCGGCGCGCGCCCCACCCAGCAGATCCATGGCCTCGCGCACGCTCTCGCGCAGCCCTCGCAGGTCGGCGACCTCCCGGCCAAGCTGCTCGACGGACGGCTGCTGCTGCTGTAACGCCTCCAGGCGCGTGCCGAGACGCTCGACATCGGCCGCCACTCGGCTCACGGCGGTGCCCACCCCGCTCGCGCGGTCGGCGTATTCATCGAGGCGCCGGACCTCCGTCGTCAGGGTCTCGAGCCGCGCCGTCAGATCGTCAGCCCGGCCCTGCGCGCGGGTGATGCGCTCGTGCACACTGTCCACCTGCTCGGTGCGTCGCTCCAGCTCGGTGAGCGCCGCCCGGAGCGCGTCCACGCGCTGCGCCACCGCGTCGAGTCCCTCGCGCTGCACCTCGAACCGGTCGAAGGCCGCCGCGATGCCGGAGCGCGCCTGCTCCAGACGCTCCGTCGCCTGGCCGCGGTCCGCCTCGGCCGCGGTGCGGAACGCCCGCGCGGCCGCGGCCTCTTCCTTCACGGTCTGGTACAGCTGACGCAGCGACGTGAGGCTCTCCTGGGTCTTCAGGATCAGCTTCGTCTCGCTCTTCAGCTCCTTGAGCCGGCGGTCGGACTCCCACACCAGTTCCTCCAGCCGCTGCGACTGCGCGACCGCACGGTCCATGGTCTCACGCTGGGCCTCGAGCGTCTTCGTCCGCTGCACGACCCGGTCCGCGAGATTGTGGAGGCCCTCGAGGTCGCGCCGCGTGCGGGCCGACAGTTCGTCGAGCCGCGCGAGGTCTCCGGCCACGGCCTCAAGCCGGCCGAGGCGATGGGATGCCTCCAGCACCTCGTCGCGCAGGAGCATGGCCTTCTCCCGCACTGCCTCGTAGCCCTTGAGCGCCTCCCCCTGCGCACGCTGCAGCGCGACCTGGTCCTCGCGCACCCCCCGCACGTCGTGATTGTAGAGCAGGAACTGCTCTCGCAGCTCTTCCGCCTGCCGGCCCAGCGTCTCGACGGCACCCTGGGGTCCGGCCAGTCGGCCCACCTCGTCCTTGAGCCGCCGCGCCTCCTCCAGCGAGCGGCCCAAACCCACGGCCACGGCGTGGAGGTCGCCCACGTTGCGGCCGACCTCGGCCACCTTGCCCTCGGCCTCGTGCTCCAGCCGCTCGAGGCGCTCGATCCGGCTCAGAATCTGATCGACCCGCGCCGTGAGGCTCTCCAGCTGGCCGGCGCGCTGCGCCACCCGCTCCACCTGGGCCTCGACCGCGTCCGCGCGCTGGACGGAGGCTTCGAAGGGCGCCCGCGCCTCGTCCGCACGGGCCAGGGCGCGATCGAGAGCGTCCCGCTCGACCTGGGCGCGGTCCAGCAGTTCCTGCAACTCCGCAGGCAGGTCCTCAGGATCTGGTTTACGACTGAAGAGAGCAGCCATGGCTCGTTCCGCGGCGCGAGAAGTGATCGGCGACTGGCGAAGTTTTTACCCGGACCACGGCCGGCGTCAATGCCTTCCCCTTGGCCCGGCGAGGCCGGACGCTATCCTTCAGGGGCATGGCGGAGGTCCCCAAGAAGCTGATCGTCGTCGGCGACCGCGTGCTCGTCGTCCCGGAGGAGGGGGAAGAGCGCACGGGCGTCGGGCTCTATTTGCCGCCGACGGCCGTCGACCGCCAGGCCGTCCAGGGGGGGCGCATCGTCGCGACGGGCCCGGGGACCCCGGTGTCGGAGCCCACGGACATCGACGACGAGCCCTGGAAGTTGACCAGTGACGAAGCCCGCTACGTGCCGATGCAAGCGCGGGTCGGGGACTTCGCGCTGTTCTTCCGCAAGGCCGCCGTGGAGTTGACGCACGAGGGCACCAAGTACCTCGTGGTGCCCCAAGCGGCGATTCTCGTGCTCGTCCGTCCGCCGCGCGCGTCGCGCGACGAGTTCGGCGAGTTCGACGAGCCCTGACCCGCCCGTGTCGCTCGTCGGCGCCGTACTCGCCGGCCTCCTGCTGCTGGGTGTCGGCGTGTGGCTCACCCGCCGCTCCGGCGCGCCCCCTCCCGCCTCACCCGACGACATCGACCGCGACGAGCTCGACGCCGCGGAACGCGAGGTACGTGACCTCGACGTGCTGGCCTCGCCCGAGGAAGCCGACGACGCGCTGCCGGATTGGGGTCCCGGGGTAGGGCATCGGAGGGACGGAAGGACGGAATAACGGAACCCCTGTCCTCACGGCCTCACGTCCTCTCCAACTTCCTCTACCCCGTCCACGGTCACCCGATGTGACACCAGCGGCAGGGTATCCTGCGGCGGCGCCTCGCCGATGCGGACGGCCGTCTCGAGCGCCTGCCGCCCGATGGCGAGGCCCGCGTCGTCGGCCGCAAAGACCGACGCGAGCGGCTGACCGCGCTCCACGTGATCACCCGGCTTGGCCGTAATCAGGAATCCCACGCCCGGATCAATGCGATCGTCCATGGTGCGGCGCCCACCACCCATCGCCACGATGGCCCGGCCGATCACGCGCGCATCCACCTGCGTGACGAATCCGCGGGCGGCAGAGGGAAACACCGCCGTGCGGGCCGCCACCGGCAGCACGGCCGGATCGTCCACCACCGCCGGGTTGCCGCCCTGCGCGGCGATCACCTCCCGGCACCTGGCCGCGGCAGCACCGGACGTGAGCGCCCGGTCGAGTCGGCGGCGGGCGTCCCCGAGATCGGACGCCACGCCGGCCACCGCGAGCATCTCGGCCCCGAGCGCGAACGTGACGGCCATCAGGTCGGCCGGTCCCTCTCCGCGGAGTGCCGCGAACGCCTCCTCCGTCTCGAGCGCATTCCCACACGCCCGTCCCAACGGTCGATCCATGGCCGTGAGGAGCGCGACGGTGCGACAGCCGTGGTGTTCCCCCAGCGCGATCATCGTCCGGGCCAACGCGAGCCCGCGCTCGAGCTCCGGCAGGAAGGCGCCGCTGCCCCGCTTGATGTCGAGGACGAGACCACTCAGCCCTTCCGCCAGCTTCTTCGACATGATGCTCGCGGCAATCAGCGGGATGGACTCGATGGTGGCGGTGGCGTCGCGTAGCGCATAGAGCTTGCGGTCCGCCGGAGCGATGTCGGCCGTTTGCCCGAGCATCACGCACCCGATGCGCTCGACCTGACGGCGGGCAGCGGCGAGCGTCAGCCGCGTCTGAAAGCCGGGGATCGCCTCCAGCTTGTCGAGGGTTCCCCCGGTGTGACCGAGCCCCCGACCCGAGATCATCGGCACCCAGATCCCACACGCGGCCACGAGCGGCGCCAGCACCAGCGAGACTTTGTCCCCCACGCCGCCGGTCGAGTGCTTGTCCACCCGCGGCGGCGCGCCCGTGGCGAAGGTCAGGCCGGCCCCGGACTCCAGCATGGCCTGGGTGAGCGCGCGGAGCTCGTCGGCGTCCAATCCCGTGAAGAAGACGGCCATGAGCAGCGCCGCCATCTGGTAGTCCGGGACCTCCCCCGCCGCATAGGCGCGCACGAGGGCCTGCCACTCCTCCGCGGTGAGGCGGCCACCGTCGCGCTTGCGCTCGATGAGGGCCGGCGTCAACATTTCGAGTTCGTGCTCCAGACCGGTCTCAGAGGATCTTGATCATGCGATCCATGCGTTGGCTCGTGTTTCCGCTGCTGCTGTGCCCGGGGGCGCTTCGGGCCCAGACCGGCGGCTCCCCCGAGGTTGCCACACTCATCGCGCGCGGAGATTCGCTGGATGTCGCGCTCGAACCCATGGAGGCCCTCGCCCAGTACAAGGCCGCGCTGACGGCCGCGCCGACCTCGTACGCCGCGCTGTGGCGCGCGGCGCGCTCCCAGGTGGACGTGGCGAAGACGATCAAGGGTGACCATCCCTACACGCGCAGCGTGCGGGACAGCGTGTACTCGGTCGCGCAGCAGTACGCCGAGCAGGCCATCGCCGCCGACTCCATGGGAGCCGACGGGCACTTCGCCCTCGCGCTCGTGCTCGGCCAGCTCTCGCGCACGCGCAGCGGCAAGGAACGCGTGTCGTTCGCGCGCCAGATCTACGACGCCTCGGCGCGGGCGCTGGCGCTCAACCCCGACCATGATGGGGCGGAGCACATCATCGGCGCGTGGCATGCCGAGATCAAGCGGCTCTCCGGAATCACCAAGTTCTTCGCCCGGACGTTCCTCGGGGCAGGGTTCATGGACCGGGCCGCCTGGGATTCGGCGGTGGTCCACCTGGAGCGCTCCGTGGCGATCCGCCCCGATTACGTCCATCACCATCTCGAATTGGCGGAAGTCCTCGTGGATCTCGAGCGCTACGCCGAGGCGCGCCGCCAGCTCGAGCTCATCCCGTCGCTGCCCGACGGCGACGTGTTGGATCCCGACTACCGCGCGGCGGCGGCCGAACTGCTCGCCCGGATCCGAAACAAGTAGGGGGCGCTCGGTCGCGCCCCCTCGCGGGTCGTCGCGACGCCGATCGGTCAGTGCGGCAGCCGCTTCTTGAGCCGGCGGCGCTGGCGGCGCAGTTCGCGTCGCGCGTCGTCGCGCCAATCGGTGAGGCGATCCGCGGCGTCGTCCCGCATGTGGTCGACCTGCGTC